>JAKOSS010000573.1 GCA_029777145.1 Acidobacteriota bacterium
ACCAGTTGATCTTTCCGCTGAAGGTATCGATCCGGCCGTCGAAGCGATATGTCTCGTCGCCGCCGAACGGCTGAAAGCCCGTTCCGAGCGGACCGTTCGTGTTTCGCCGCGACGTCGTCACGCCCGAGTAATACGCTTGCGCAACAAGTCCGCCACGGATCGTTTGCGTGACGACAAGTTGCCCGCTCAAGAATTTCGATCGCTGGAAACTGTCCGGGTCATTCGCGTCGGGAACGAAATTGATCCCGGAACGCGCGTCGATGATCACTGCCGGATCGGGAAGCGAACCGAACGTGTCCGGACTGTTGTTGAGTTTCACTTTCGCGTTGGAGACGAAAAGCCGGCCCGAGATCGAAGTTCCCGAGAACGGCTTGGCCTCGATGCGCGTCTGAAAACTCGAATTCTCCGAATCGTCGTCGCCGTCGATCCCTTTCGAATAGACGGTTCGCGAACCGCCGACGTTGAATCCGAGCCGGTTGCGGAAGAATGAATTTGAGACACCGGCGCGGAACCGTCCGAGTCCCAGTCCGCCGAACGCTCCCGAGACGTTGCCGTGCCAGCCCGGCTTCGGCTCGGGCGTCTGAAAATCGATCGTGCCGCCGATCGCGTTCGTGCCGTAGAGCGATGAACCGGATCCTCGCAGTACCTCGATCTTGCTGACGTTGGTGAGCGTGAAATCGCTGAGAAACGACGTGGCGTCGCCCGAGATCGCCGAGGCGTCACGGAAGCGGATGCCGTCGATCAGGATCGCCGTGTCCTGGTTTCTGAGGCCGCGTGTTTTGACGCTCGCCGTGCGTCCGAACCCGCCGAGCTGCTGGATCCTGAATCCCGGAACCGAGCGCAGCGATTCGACGAGGCTGAAGTCCGCCCGGTCGCGCATTTCCTGCGGCGAGATCTCGCTTATGGATTTTGAAACATGTTCGGCTAGCTGATTGGAATCGGCCGCGATCGAGACGTATTCGCGGACTTGGGCGGAAGGGTCGCCGGTTCGCTGCGGAATTGTCAGTTCAAAGTTAACGACGATCGGATCACCGACCTTCACGTCGATTGTCCGCGGTTCATATCCTGTTATGAACACTGGCGGCAATCCGTTAAGGACAATCGTATATTTCCCGTCAGTGATGTTTTCGAATCTGAAGTTTCCATTTGAATCCGTCTCGGTTCTAAAGATCTCCGCCCCGTTTTGCTGCAAGATCACGGTTGCATTGACCGGTTGGCTATTGGCGAGCACCCGGCCGCTGATCGTCTGGCCGGACTGAGCGAGTGCCATCGCGGCGGCAAAAATTATGATTGCAACTAAAAGTAAATTCTTCATCTGTCTCCTTTCCCGCCCATCGCGGGAATCGGTTGAATCCGTGCAGTTCGAAGCAAAGTTCCAGACTCTGGGATTTCGGAATTGCGATTTCTGATTTCGGATTGATGCGGGTCAAATCCGACATCCGAAATCCCAATTCCCAAATCGAATTGCTGTTGCGTGGGCAGTGCCGGAATCTCACCGGACTTCCTTTGCTTCGGCTGCGCCGATGTTCGGGCACGTCCCGAACGTTCAAAAAAGAGTCGTCACGCGGACGTTTCCGGTCGCCGGATTTTCGTCGAGCAAGACCTTGACCCCAAAAACCTGTTC
>JAKOSS010000574.1 GCA_029777145.1 Acidobacteriota bacterium
GACGAGATCGCCCATTTTTCGTCGCCTGACATCGTGATCACGACCGCCGAATCAACGGATAAGAAGATCCGAATCCTCAACAGCAATACCGCGGTCGAGACCGGGAAATATCACGTGGTGGGAACGAACAAGGGCAAGCCGTTCGACGAGACGGGCCGGTACACGACGACCTGGATCTGGCGCGAACTGCGCTGGCAGATCGTCGCCGACCATAATTCGGAGATCAAAGACTAACACTTGTCGGTATTCGGAACCGCGAACGGCATGGAAATTTGGAAGATGAGAATGAAACTCGGAACGCATGCAATCTTCTCGGTGATCTTGATGTTGGCGTTCGGCCTATCAACATATTCCCAGTCTGAAGTTGTACTGATCGCGCACAACCGTTATCTGGTCGGCGGAGCGAAGGATGGAAAATGGCTGACCAACGACGCGGTTCCCGCGAATTTCGGGAAGCCGACCAAATTCGTAGTTACCGGCTCGCTCTCGGGCGTCAAGAAGTCAGAGCTCTTCGGCACGCTCGGGGAACTTGGGTGCGGCGCGAATCAGTATTATTTCAGCAAATCCGCAATGGTCCCGGACGACGTCTTCGGCGACGGCACTTTAAGACCGACTCTTGCGATCGGCGCCAATGCGAATTGGAATCCGGTTCCGCGCATTGCAAAGACGCTGAGTTCGGCGGTTTATCAAAAGATCGCCCTGAATTTTCTCAGGACAAAGGGAATTCGAACGAAGAGCGTGCGGATCGAAAGAGTTATCTCGATCGACCTTGAAGGCGACGGCAACGAGGAGATCTTTGTCGAGGCGACAAACTATAAGGACAGAAAAGGCGAGATCCGGACGCTGCCGCGCGCCGGGAACTATTCCTTCGTCCTTATGCGAAAAACGATCGGCGACAAAGCCCGGAACTTCCTTCTGGAAGGGGAGTTTCACCCCAAGAACCCTGTCGACCCCGATTATGTGAGTGAGTTCGATTTTTCGGAGTTTGCCGATCTGAACGGCGACGGAAAAATGGAGATCGTCTTAAGTGGTCGGTTCTCTTACGGCGGCGAATCAACGGAGGTGTTCGAGTCTTCTGTCGCCGGTTTGGAGAAGGTGTTGTCCATCGAGTGTGGGGACTAAGAGCGGCAAAAACGTCGCGTTTCCGGATTTTCAATCTTGACCAAGAAATTATGAATAACAAACCGTTCACCGCTCTGATTGTAGCGCTTCTGCCGATGCTCGTTGTGGGTCTCGGTTGCAGCCGTTTGGCGGGACTCAAAACAAACTACTTCGAAGGGGACAATGCGGCGAAAGTCGTCGCCGACGTCAAATCCAAGGTCGGCCAGAGTTTTCGCGTTGTCGAGGCCGTGGTCGAGAAAGACGAAATGCGTCTTCAGATCGTTGACCCGAACAACCCCAAGAATGTCGACGAATACCGCTCGCTTGCCGGTTTCGTGACCGGACCACAGCCGGTCAAACTTAATGCACTCGTCAGCGATCCGACACAATCTTCAGTTCCGGTCGAGGAGATCGATTTCGCCGCGGTGCCGAACATGGTGTCGGGAGCGCTCGAACGCACCGCTCTCGATGGCGGATTCGTCAAGCGGATGACCTTTCAACGCGGATTCGCGCTACA
>JAKOSS010000575.1 GCA_029777145.1 Acidobacteriota bacterium
CGAAGAACGGTTACCGATTTTTTCACGAGATCATTCATCGCGCCGTTGTTTGATTCTAACCTGTCCGCTTTGCTATTTAACAGTCATTCGGCCGATGTGTTTTACTAAATGCGTTTGTTAGTGTTCAAATATAAGTTAAATAGATTCAACTGTTTAGGGGTTCCGCCTCCGCCCTTTCCGGGCTTGCGCTCCGTAATTGGTTGAAACAATGGGGTTTTGTCCACCGCAGAATCGAACGAATTTGTTGAATCTCGTGTTTTTCGGCCTTGCATTGGTGAAGGCCGGATCGAAGCAAGCGATCACGATGGATTTCCCGCGAAGGCGCTTTGCCTGTTCGGAGCGGTATTGTCGCGATCGCCGATATCTCAGATTTGAAATTTCAGATCTGAGATTACAATTGTTCTTTCGAATATTGAATCCAAACCGCGAACGGGTTCTCTGACGCGATTCAGCGAAAACGGATTTGCTTAGATCGAAAAACCGCGAAGATTTGTAGGTCAGCTGAAATTGGTCATTTAGGGCTGTCAATGTCTTTCAGCAAGAATACTACTGATAACGTTATGGAATTCCGTTGCCGGATCTGCGGCAATCCAGATGATAACCGGCCGCACACGATCCGCGAGATGGGCCTTGGCACGTTCGAGGAGTTCGACTACGCGGAATGCGCCCGGTGCGGGACGATCCAGATCGTCGAGATCCCCGATCTCGCAAAGTACTATCCGAAGGAATACTATGCGTTCGCGGACGGGCAGGATTCGTATTTCACGTCGAAGATCCGCCGCCGGATCGCCGCGCGTGTCGTCGGAAACTATTTGATGGGCGGCCGCAACCCGCTCGGCAAATACCTTGCGGAGAAAAGGGAGCTCGGGTTCGTCGAATTCTTCCCGATGCCGCTCGCGGATCCCGAACTTAAGATCAATTTCCGTTCGAAGATCCTCGATTTCGGCTGCGGGAACGGCAAACTTCTCAAATACCTGCATTTTTACGGGTTTCGCGATCTGACCGGTGCCGACGCGTTCATCGACAATGACATCCGTTACCCGAACGGCATCAGGATCTACAAACGGACACTCGACGAGTTTGATTCGAAGTTCGACCTTGTGATGCTCCACCACTCATTCGAGCATATGCCTGATCCGCGCTCGGCGCTGCGCGGGATCCGGCGGTTGCTTCCGGCCGGCCGGTTCGCCTTGATCAGGATTCCGGTCGTCAATCATGCCTGGGAAAAGTACGGCGTCAACTGGTTCCAGCTCGACGCGCCGCGGCATCTTTACAGTTACACCGAACGAGCGTTCCGTTCGATGGCGGAAGACGAAGGTTTCGCCGTCACGAAGGTGGAATACGACTCCGAAGTTTATCAATTCTCGGTCAGCGAGCAGTACGCGAAGGGGATCTGGATGCATGACGAACGCTCGTTTGAGGGCGATTTCTCGAAGGCGATCTTCACACGGGAGCAATTCGAGGAATGGAAGCGCGAGGCGGAACGGCTCAACCGCGAAGGGCGCGGCGACCAGGCGTGTTTTTTTCTCAAGTCTTTGCCGTAAACTCCGTTTCCCAGTCCATCAGCGGACGTACGACGCCGTGAAGCTGTCCGGCGTAATCGCCGCGTGCCGTGTCGCCGTCGGGCGAATCAACGACCGTGAAGACGATCGTTTCGCGCTCGACGAAATGGATCTCGAACGGCTCGTATGTCGTAACGGCGGCGGTCACGAAGACACTGCCTTCAGCCAGAAAATTCCCCGGGATCTTCATCCGCGCGACGTAAGTCCCTTGCCGCCGCGGCGTCCGACGCCATTCGTCGCTCCAGTCGTGCGAGACGAAAAGACAAACTCCCTGATCGTTGTAAAAGTGGAGATTCGGGATCAGGACCTTTTTGTCCTGCA
>JAKOSS010000576.1 GCA_029777145.1 Acidobacteriota bacterium
CGGCCCATCTTCTTCAGTTTTTCGTATTCCTTCTTCGCTTCCTTGATGTTGCCGCGCCGGTATTCCGATTCGGCAAGGTTGTAATGCGCGACCGCGAAGTCGTCGTTGACCGAGATTGCCTTCCGGAACTGCTTCACGGCGTTGTCAAAGTCGCCGTTCTTGCGGTAAGCGATCCCTAGTTCGTTGATCGCGGCCAACCAGTTCTTCTGCAGATCATTGGCCTTGTTCAACGCCTCCACGGCTCCCGCGAAATCGCCGAGATCGGTCCGCACCATTCCGAGATTAAGGAACGGAGCCGCCGACTTGGCGTTCAGCGAGACCGCCTTTTCGAGCGCCGTCCGCGCCTTCTCGAGCTTGGCCTTGTAGTCGGCCTCGCGGCGTCCCTTGAGATCCGAGATCGCGGCGTTGTAATAGGCCCAGCCGAGATTCGTGTAATCAACATAGTCAGCACTCATCGTGACGGCCTTTTCGAGATTGTCGATCGAGAGCTTCCAGAAGCTGTCATAACCCGGAGTCGCGGCGCGCAGACCCGCCACGTATCCGAACTTGCTGTAAAGTTCGGGATCGTTCGTAATGAACGTCGTCGCCAGGCGATATTCGCCGATCGAGTCGTCGAGTTTGCGCATCTGGCGGTAAACGTCGGCCAGATTGGCGTGCGCCTCGCCGCTCCGCGGATTGATCTTCAGCGCTTCTTTGTAGGCCTTCACCGCCTCTTCGTAATACGACGAGTTCGCTCCCTGATCGGTCGCCCGGTTGTAATAGGCCGCGCCCAGATCGAACCACGCCTCGAAATACTTCGGATTGAGCGTCACGGCCGTGCGGTATTCGGCGATCGCATCCTTGTCGCGATCGAGCCGGTCGTAAACTTCGCCCAGATAATAGTGCGTTTCGGGATTGTTCGGATCGAGCTGGATCGACTTCTGGAACGCGGCGATCGCTTCCTGATTCCGGTTCTGGCGATAGCGGACCATGCCGATGAAGAACTGCGATTCCGGATTTTCGGAATTCGTCGCGAGCGCCTTCTGCAAAACGGTCTCGCTCTTGTCGATCTCACCCGACTGGAAATAATAGACTCCGAGCGGGGCGTTCAATTCCGTCAGATCCGGATCGAGCGCGAGCGCCTTTTCGTAATTCGCGATCGCCGTCTTCGTATCGTCCTTGGCCGCCGCGACCTCGGCCAGGCCGGCGTAGGCAAACGCGTTGGCCGGGTTGTTCTTGACCGCGTCGTCATAGAGAAGCTTGGCGATGTCCGTCTGTCCCTTGACCATCACGTCGTCGCCCTTGCGCGTCAGCGCTTCGCTCAATCCGAGCTTCGCCGTGCCGTTCTTTGCGTCGAGCAGCGCCGCTTCGCGGAAGAACTTGAGCGAGTTGTCGATCTCGGAATTCGTCAGATAATACTCGCCGACACCGGCAAAGATCACCGACGTTTCCTGCGCCGACTTGCGCTTGAACGCCACCGAATCCATCTGGATCGAGTTCGGGTCGACCTCTGTCGATTTCGCCCGCTTCGGCGCGACCTTCGCGACCTGAACGTTCTGCCGGGCGATCCGTTTCGTCGTCTCGGCCCGTGCCGTCGACGAACGCTTCACGTTCGAGGCGCGGAAACTCGATTTGGCCTGGCTTGCCTTGCGCGACGATTTAAACACGAAGGCGCTCGAGCCGCCGGTAAAATCTTCGGAGGTCACCACGTCCTGCGCCAAGACCGGCGACGACTGCAAACCGAATGCAGTCAACAATACGAATGACAACAGCGCTTTCCCGAATCGAGCTTGATTTCTCATATGGTTTGAAGATCAATAACCGCCGGCTTGTTGGATGCGGCACTGGAGATTCGACGTTTACCGCCGTAATTTTTGCCTGAAAAGAATGATACCACACAAACGAAAGCCGTCTGTGCGGTATCTTTTCCCTTGCCGATCGGCCGAATTCCTACGGTACGAACGCGTTCGGAAGCGGGATATCGGTCGAGATCCCGAACTGGTACGCGGCGAATCCTTCGGTCGATTTGAGCAGGTACCAGACGCCCGTCGACGGTCTGTAAACCGCGATGTCCGCCTTTCCGTCGCCGTC
>JAKOSS010000051.1 GCA_029777145.1 Acidobacteriota bacterium
AGTACGCCGGTCGAAACGTTGTCGTGTACTTCATCGCGACGGATTCGACGAATCCGAAATCAAGGAACTATGCGACGGATGCACAGTTGAAGGCGTTCGCAACGAAGAATCGCCTGACGGCCGAGATCCTGCGCGACGGTGACGGCGCGGCGACACTCAAGAAGTATGCGGTCGATCAGCTACCGTCGTTCGTCGTGCTCGACAAGAACGGCTCGAAATCGGGCGAAACGTTCTCGGGCATCGATCAGGAAAACGATCTGTCGATCACGATCTCGAAGGTCGTCGACCGGCTGCTGTAACCGGCAATCGTTTCGGAGATTGAAAAGCGGGCCATTGAGTCCGCTTTTCTTGTTCGGATCGCGCGACAGTGATCATGGTTTATGAATCTTCGCGGATCGGCGCCAATCACAAAACCGTCGCATCAAACGCGTGTTCGGGTTGATGGCGCAGCCGATTCAGGCCGCTTGGAAGCTTTTTTTCGCGTCTTTTCGCGTTCTTTCGCGGTCGACTTTTCCGGCCGCTTCTTCGATTCAGGCGTCCGATCCCTGGTCGAACTTCGACGCAAGCTCATAAACGAGATTCACCGGCAACCCGACGACGTTCCAGTAATCGCCGCGGATCTCTTCGATAAAGAGCGCCGCTTGCGCCTGCACGGCGTAGGCTCCGGCCTTGTCGAGCGGATCGCCGTTCGCGACGAGGAATTCAACCTCGGCGTCGGACATCGGCGCGAATTTGACCTCGGTCCGCTGCATCCCGACGACCGACCGCTCGCCCGAAACCAACGCGACGCCCGTCAGCACCGCGTGCCAGTTCCCTGCCAGCATCCGGATCATCCGCGCGGCATCGTCCAGATCGACCGGCTTGCCGATGATCCGGTCGTCGATCACGACCGTCGTATCCGCTCCGAGCACGAGTCCGCCGGGACGCTTCAAATCGACGGCGCGCGCCTTTTCGAGCGCCAGGCGCCGGACGTAATCCTCGGGCGTTTCGCCGGCGATCTCGGACTCGTCGATATCCGCCGAATCCTTCTCGAATTCCCAGCCGACACTCGTCAAAATCTCGGATCTGCGCGGACTTCCCGACGCGAGGAGGAGTTTTGGAAGTTTCATAAATTCGACTATGATTGTAAATTGTTAATTTGAAAATGTTAACCACTCGGTCGGGCTCGTGAACGAACTCTTTCGGGCGCTTCCGGCGCTCCTAAAGCAATTTGAAGACAATGATTTGGTGCGCGAAGCGGTGGTGTTCGCCGCGTGGCGCAAGGTTGCCGGTCCGAGCCTCAGACGGCACGCCGTCGCCACCGGTTTCGGTGACGAACGGCTATACGTCGCGACCGCCGATCCGACCTGGCAGCGGCATCTTGAACAGCTTGCCGGACAGATGATATTCCGGCTCAACTCGGTACTCGGACAAGCCGTCGTGAGGTATATCGAATTCCGCGTGGACGCTGCGTCCGTAAATCGCGAACTCGCCGCCGGAGACGATCTCGATCGGATCGACAGCGAAAAGGCGCTTGCGGAGGTCAACGAGAAAATGAGGAACTCGGCCGAAGGGATCAAGGACGACGAACTGCGTCGCCGGTTTCTGCTGGCCGCCGGCAGTTGCCTCGCCCGAAAGCGTCGCCTAAACAGTTGAACATTATGGATGTTAGAAAAGTCGCCACTTTGGCGCATCTTGAGATCACGGACGAAGAGGTCGAGATCTATACGCCGCAGATGAACAGCATCGTGGCGTACGTCGAGCAATTGAACGAGCTCGACACTTCCGATGTCGAACCGATGCTCGGCGGCCTGACCGACGAGGGCGCGGCGACATTTGCCGAGCGTCCCGACGTTCCGCACGATTCGCTCGGCCAGACAAACGCGCTGAAAGAAG
>JAKOSS010000052.1 GCA_029777145.1 Acidobacteriota bacterium
ACGCCGTTCGAAAAAGTCGTGTTCAGCGGTGACGCGCTCGTGTCGGCGATCTCTGACTTGGCGATGCTGTCGTCGAACCCGATCACCGTCGTTGTCGGCGCGCCGGCGGCGATATCGAATTCGAGGGTCAGCAACTGCCGGGTTCCGGCCGTGAACGGAGAAGTCAGTGCTTTGTCGATCAACACGCCTAGCTTTCCGACGTTTGACTGGCTGTCGTTGAAGGTGATCGCCGCGCCGACCGCATCGGTACCGGCGCTGATGTTCGCCGGATTGCTGAGCACGCCCGGATCGAATGTCAGCGTGAATCCGGCACCGACCTCGTCTCCCTGCGATTCGAGTTCGATCCCGACGATCAGTTTGTCCGCGATCCGGTCGATCCGAACGGGCCTGATCTCGCGCGGTAGCAGATTCGCGCTCCGTCCGTCCTTTGTCGCCGCCGAGAATGGTGAAAAGGCGTTCGGGCCGATCGCTTCGGCGAGCGGATCGAGTCCGTCAACAAATCGACGCGTTTGGATGACGTCCGCGATCGTCAGCGATCCGTCGCCGCCGTCAGCGAGCGGCGCCGTGTCGGCTCGCTGAAATTCGTTGTACTGAAGATCCGTGTCGAGTTTCGCGACGAACCGCCGTGACTGGACGACGTCGTTCGCATCGACCGTGCCGTCGCTTCCGCCAGGGCGCGGCGAAAGATCGGCCTCCGTATTTCCGCCGAGCGTCGTGATCTCCGCGTCGGGGACCGTCGGCGGCGATTCGACGTTTCCGGCATTGTCGCGGGCGAGCGAATAGAACCTGTAATTCGTTCCCCATTTTCCGCGATAAAGCACGCTCGTCTCGGTGGTTTCGGCCAGAAACGGGGTATACGGCCCGCCGTCCACCGAAACGAAAACATCGAAGCCCTTCAGCCCCGAACCCGTCGGATCGTCCTGTCCGGACAGCTGCAAGGAAATGTCCGGATCATCGGTCGTCGGCAGAAGCGGACCGATCGCGCTCGTCGGAATCCCGCTGTCGAGCAGATTCGTCGTCGCGTTAGTCGCGATCGCTTCGTTCTCGTCGAAGACGATCGACGCGAGATTGCTGATCTCGGTCCGCGTCGGCTGGCCGGCCGTCGGCTCGATCGTGAACGTCACATAGCCTTCGCCGTCGCCGTTCTCGTTGTTCGGCGGCAGGATCCCCTCGTCGGCGCCGAGCGGCGCCTCGCCGGTTGCCGGATCGATCGCCTGAATGATCCAAAAGATCCGGCCGTTGACCAGATCAAGCCCGGCCGTGATGTCGGCCTTTAGATTGCCGACGTCGTCGTCGAGCTGGACCCTTTGCTGGTAGAACGCCTGGTTTTCGGGCACGACGTAGCGGTACTGTTTGAAGCCGATCTCGCGCAACCTGACGGTCCGCGGATCGAGCGTTGCCGGCAGTGAGTCGGTGATCGCGATCCGCTGCGCCGGCGCTGTCGCGGACGATAAGTTCTCGAAATTTATTCGATAGAGCAGCGGTTGGTTCACGGGAACGAACTTTTCCGGTCCCCAGCCGTCGGGCCCCAGCTTCTCGTTCGGGTCGAACGCGCCACGAGTCTCGACAAAAAGTTCGTGGTATTTGTTGACGCAATCCCACATTTGCTTGATCAACTTGGCAACGGTGATCGCGATTCTTGCACCCTGAAGCCACGGTATTCGTTTACCCGCACATTCGACAAGATCCAGTGCCATGTCGGCTAATGCGTATCCGGTGTTTGAAACGACGGCGTTGCTGTTTGCATAGTCACCGTAGGCGTCGGTCGTCAGTTGCAAGCCAGCCAGCGTTGCCGAGTCGGCGATCCAGAACCCGGCAGTTTTCAGCAGCTGAAAGCATGGATCCTTGATGGAGAATCCAATCAATTCACTCGCGATCGTATACGCCAACTGGCGCATGAATTCAAAAACGCATAAACCGATGTCGTTGACGTTGTTTTCGGGCCTGAGACTCGCAACACTATTGCCATTTATCTGAATTTGGTCCAATCCGATACGGAGCAGGTCTGGAAACGAGGGAAGCACTCCAGCCTGCAAGTTGAAGCTGTTACCCGGAACATCGATCTCAAGATTGACCCTGGCGGTCGATTTCGCACGTAGGAGCGGTATCCAGAGCATTAGAAATCTCTTTCCGTCGACGTCGTAATGTAGCGGAATCTCCGAGGTGACCGTCCCCGGTGGGAACGCCCCTTCGGCATACTCGATAAAATTGGTCCGATCGATCTCGTAATTGAACTGGCCGGACATACCAATGATGAAGGGGACCGCGATCGCATCATTAATGCCGTCGTTCGTTGCCGTGAACGTGTACCGAAGCCGCGACGGCACCGGCCGCACGGTGGTCGGACCAATGATCCCCGCCCGCAGTGAGTATCCGCCACCAGCGACGATCTCAAATCCGGTAGGAAGCGTTACGGTGCTTTGGTCGGGATTCGTGACGACTACGTCGTATGTTCCAGGCGTCTTTCCCGTCAGATCGAAGATTGCCGTAAGTCGGTTGACCGAGTTCGCGGACCGGGCTTGTAAGATTTCAGAATCGTCGGCAGCAACCAACTTCGCCGTCGCACCATTTTGAAATTTTGCCCCATCGATCACAAGCGATGCCAGACCGTTGTTGCCGGCACTTGTGGGCGTAACTTGTCTTACCGAGAACGGAATGACCTCAGCCTTGATCGTTATGTTCTGGCCGGAACCGAGGTTCTTCTCGTCCGGTTTCTTCTCTACGATCTTTTCGGGCTTTTCGGGTGCCTTCCTGAAGTCGTCGCGGAACGAATTCGGAATGAAATCGTTCGTGACGAGCGAGTAGTAATTGCCGTCGCCGGATTCGGGTACGACGTTCTCCTGATTCGCCTCGCCGGGGCGCGTGCCCTGGAAATCGTAATCGGCGCGGCTGACGATCGAGTTGAACTTGGTGAAAAGCTCGTTCGACGATCCCTGCTCGCCGAGCAGCGATACCAGAAGCGTCTCGCCGGTCGGCGGATCGAATTTGAAAACCTTCTTGCCGTTCCCGACGATCGTCGTGTTGAGCGGCGTGTTCATCGTCAGTTCGGTGATCTCGACCGTCGTCGGCGTCGCCGCTACCGAGACGTTGTTCGCCTCGTTCGCCTCGCGCACGACGTTCCGCGCGTCCGTGCGCACGATGACGTAGTAATCGCCTTCCTCGACGAATATGTTGAACGCGTTGAGAAACTCGGTGTAGGTTTCGCCGACGTTCACCGTCGAAGGATCGCGGTCTTTCGTGCCGACGAGTACGTCGCCCGAATCCCAAAACTGATCGCGTGAAAGATAGATCGAATCGCGCCATGCACCGATCGCGACATCCGGTCCGGAGTTTTGGACCGTCCACGAGATCAGCGCCGGATTATCTAGATTGATCGTCGCCGGCGCGGCGATGTTCGTGACGTTGAGATCGGCCGGCGGCGGAAGCTGGACGTTGACGGCAAAGGGCGCGGCGATGTTGTTCGTCTCGTCGCTCTCGGAGACGACGTTGTTGCGGTCCGTGTAAACGAGGACGTAATAGTCGCCCGTTAGCCCGCTCGGGATCGCGAACGATCCGGAGCGCTGATAGTTCGCCCCTCCTGTCAATCCGGTGGTCCAGTTGAGGAATCCAAGCTGCGAATCGTTCGCATCGAGCACCGTGTCGCGCGACAGATAGACGTAATCGGTCCAAAGCGTTGAGAGCGTCGGACTCGTGCCGGTGTTCGTCACGGTCCACGACACGTTGACGGCGCGGCCCGCGTAAACGGGCGTCGAGACCGTCACGTTCGACGATTGCAGGTCAACGCCCGGAGCGGTGACGCTGATCGGGATCGAGGCCTTGACGTTGTTCGATTCGAACTGGTCGCCGGGTAGTCCTTCGGCGATGTTGTTGTACGCATCCGCCGCGACCAGGATGTAATAGGATCCCGCCGGTTTGTTGGGGATAAATACCTGCTTCTGCCGTTGGTAGGTCTCGCCGCCCGCGAGGATCTGTATGATCAACTCCTGTCCGATCGGGAGATCGCCGGTGTTCAGCACCGGATCCGTCGAAATGAATATCCGGTCCTGCCAACCGGCCGAATTCGAATTCATCGCCTGGCCGATGTTGTGTCCGGTCCACTGAACATTGATCATCGTCCCGACCTGCGCGGTCGGCGGCACGGTGACGTCGTCGATGATCAGATCCGGGAGATTGTTCGAGACCGTGAAGGGCGCCGAATTGGCCGTGTTGTTGCCCTCTAACCCGCATTCGGGGACGACATCGTTTGCATCAGTCTGGAAGAGTATATAGTACTCACCGTCCATGAACGCCGGTAAGGTGACAGTCAAATTGGCGGTGTAACTTGAACCGCCCGCAAGCGGGCCTTGCCTGATAAATTGTCCGATCGGCTGCGGCGGCAGTCCGGAGTTCGAAATAAGCGTCAGTCGATCTGTCCATCCCGGGTTGTCCGCCGATGCGCCGTTGTTCGTCACCGTGAAGCTGATCGGGACCGCCTGGCCCGGTTGCGTGATCGCCGGGATTTGAAGGTCCGTGATCTGAAGATCGGCCGGATTCGAGACGAGATCGATCTGCCGCGGAGCGCTTGCGTTATTCGCTTCGGCGTTCAGGTTCGGGTCGAATTCGAAGATCAGGTCCGTGTAGTCCGTGACGGCGAAAATGTAGTAAGTGCCGCTCAGGCAATCCGGGATCCGGACATTGAGTTCGATGTTCGTTTCTTCGCCCGCCGGCATCCCGTTCCGGATCGCGGTCCGTCCGAGAAGCGTGTCGTTCGGGTCAAAGGTCTGGTCGGACGAAAGATAGATCGCGTCGTAGAAACTGCCAGGAACGCCAAACGCGCCCTGATTCTTCGAGGTGTAGCTGACGGTTATGAATTTTCCGCTTTCGGCGTTCGCCGGAGCGTTCGCTTCGCCGACGACGATCAGGTCGGGCGGCGCGACGAGCACGTTCATCGGCGATCCGGGCTGCGTTTCATCGTATCCGACGTTGTTCGTTTCGTTCGTGAACTCGTAGATATCGTTGAACGCGTCGGTGACGACAAAGACGTACCATTCACCCTCAATGTCGTACGGCAACCTGACGAATTGCGGAACTTGACCGCTCGAATCGAGCGTGTTCGCGTTGTACGTCTGGTTCGGCGCCAACTCGCCGCCATGGCCGGCGGTGAAAAGGAGTCGGTCGTTGTTCGGGTCGAGAGTCGCGTCCCGCGAGAGATAAACGCGGTCGCGCCAGCCTTTGAAATTCCCGTCGTTGTTACGTTCGTTGCTGCCGTTTCCTTGATTCCGGACCGTCCAATCGATCTGGATCGGCGCGCCGGCGAACGCCTGCGCCGGAGCCTGAACGCTCTCGACGACATAGTCCGGCAGCGGCGGCACGTTGAGCGTGACGGCCTTCGAGAATAGATTGTTGGTCTCATTCTCCTCGTTGACATTGTTCAACTGATCCGTCACGACGTGGAAATAGTACGCTCCGGTCAATCCGGCCGGGATCTTGACGTTGACCGACGCGATATAGCTCTCGCCGGCATTGAGCGCGCTGACGCTGGTCGAATCGGCGAGGAAGACCGCGCCGCCGATGCCTGTCGGGCTCGTGCCGACATAGACGCGGTCCTTCCATTGCGGCGTGTTCGTCGGTCCGAGGCCGTTGTTCGTGGCAGTCCATTGCACGGTCACCGTCTGGTTGAAGAACGCGGTCGCCGGCGCCGTGATGTTCGTGACCTCTAGGTCCGGCCGCTGGAGACGCGTGACCGTGACCGGATGGAAGCGGACGTTGTTGTCTTCATTGACGCCTTCGTCGATCTGCGGCGGATCGTCGGTCTTGACATAAATGAAGTAATTGCCGGTCTGCGTGATCGAATTCGTCGGGATCGTGACGTTCTGGATCCGATTTGCCGGCGTCGCCGCGGCGAGCCCGCCCGTCAACGGAAATGTTCCGATCAGGACGTCGTTGCCGACCTGATCGTCGAGTGAAAAATAGACGCGGTCGATGAACGCTCCGGCGTTGCGGTTTCCGGCGTTGGTATCGGTCCAGCCGAGCGCGAACGGCGTGTCCGAATCCACTTGCGGCGGCGACGACGTCGAAGTCACCTGAAGATCGGGAACGCGATATTCGAATCCCGTCGAACTGAACGTCGTGTTGTTGGTCTCGCCCGTTCCGCCCGGCTGTCCTTCGTGAACCGAGTCTTCATAATCGACGCGGACATAGAAGAACGCGTTGCCGGTCGGCGTGACCGGCGTCGTCGGGATCGTGACGTTGACCGACTTCGAATCGGTCTGGCCCGGATTCAGGACC
>JAKOSS010000053.1 GCA_029777145.1 Acidobacteriota bacterium
CAGTGAGCAGTGAGCAGTGAGCAGTGAGCAGTGAGCAGTGAGCAGTGAGCAGTGAGCAGTGAGCAGTGAGCAGTGAGCAGTGAGCAGTGAGCAGTGAGCAGTGAGCAGTGAGCAGTGAGCAGTGAGCAGTCGATTGTGGCTACGCAATCGCAAATCGCAAATTGAAAATCGCAAATTGGACGATTCTGCTTGCCGCTGACTGAAGAAGATGTCCACCTATTCAAACCAGGATCGCGGAGCCATTTCGGAGTACGAAGCCTACTTCGCCGGAATGGATGCGTCGATGCAGCAAAAGATTGCGCTGACGACGGCGCATTTTCCGCCGCGCGGCCGTATCGCCGACATGGGATCGGGTTCGGGAAGCGGAACGTATGATCTCGCGCGGCTTTATTCCGGACTCGAACTCGTAGGTGTCGATATCAACCCGGTAACCGTCGACTATTCGATCGATCACTACAAGGCCCCGAACCTGGAGTTTGTCGTCGGCGACATCGCGGATCGAGTCTTCGACACGGAATCGCTCGACGGAATTCTTGATTCCTCCGTCCTTCATCACGTCACCAGCTTCAACGATTTCGACATCGGCCAGGTCCGGCGAACGCTTCGTAACCAGGTCGCGCAGCTGAAGTCCGGCGGCGTCCTCATCATCCGCGATTTCGTCGTTCCGGACGAAGCGGATGCAAATGTTTTTCTTGAGCTTCCGGAAAACAACGGCGCCGGCGACGGTCCGATACCAAAGCTCTCGACGGCGGCGCTCTTCGAGGTTTTTGCGCGCGATTTCAGATCGAGTAAGAATCGGGAATCGGGTGTCCCGTTTGTGCGATCGGACAGTCCCCGGCCCGGATATGCGGGGTTCCGGACCGCGCTTCGTTTCGCAACCGAATTTGTACTCAGGAAGGATTATCGAAACCATTGGGAACCGGAACTCCTCGAGGAGTACACATACTTTTCGCAGACGGAATTCGAGAGCGCCTTCAGGTCCGAGAATCTGCGGATCGTCGTCTCGATGCCGCTCTGGAATCCTTGGATCGTCGCCAATCGGTTTCGCGGAAAGTTCTTCATTTCGGACGAAAGCGGTTCCACAGTTCATTTTCCGCCGACCAATTTTCTGATCGTCGGTGAAAAGGTCGGCAACGGCGAGGGCGTTTCGTTGGCGCGGTCAGACGATCCGGCGCACGATCCGCATTTTCTCGATCTGAAGTTTTACCGGCACCGCGGTTCAGGCGTAGTTTATGAACTGGCCGAACGGCCGAACAGAACGATCGATCTGCTGCCGTGGTTTGAAAATTCCGACGGCCGCCTGTTCGTCCTCGCAAAGAAGGATTTTCCACGGCCGATCGTGAACGCGATCGACGAGCCGAATCTGAACCGGGCGAATTTCTCGGGATATATTACCGAACCGATCGGCGCGATCGTGGAAGGCGAAGAATCAAACGATCCGCGCGCCGAGATCGAAGCGATCATCGCAAACCGGGCGGGAATCGCGCCGATGGAAGTTCTTGAGATCGGCGGGGCTAATCACTATTTCACTTCACCCGGCGGGATCGACGAGCGAGTCACCAGTCATCTCGTCAAGATAGATCGCGACTCGTTTGAGCCGCACGCGATCGGGAATTATTCTTCGTTCACGAGTTCCGGCTCGGTCAGGGAGATGGACGCGCTCCAGGTGCTCCGCGCGTCGCACGTCGGCGGGATGTTCGATGCGCGGCTCGAGATCAACATTTACCGCCTGCTGCGACAGCTCGGAAGATCACCGGGGAACTGGATCGGAGCGTCTGTCGAGCCGGAACTACAGGAATTCGTAGCCGAGATCACTCAAACGCTCGAGATCGGCGTCGATGCCGCTTTCGAGATCGTGTCGGGAACGACTCCGAAGTTCCTCGATCACGTGCGGGCGGCATTCGCCGAATCTGATTCGAACGAAGTTGTTCTCGCCCGCGCCGAACTCGAATTCGTCGTCCCGAAAGCGCTCAGCAAGAACACGGTCTCGGCGATTCCGTTTGTCCGGACCGGACGCGACGTGCTTGTCGGGATCGAAGTGCGCGATCTGCCGGCGCCGCAGAATTTTACGGGTAACTCGCGGCTCGCGTGCGTTCCGGCATGGCGGCTTCCGCGTTCGATCGGGCACAAGTTCGAGATCGAGGACTTCTTGCGCGAACGATTCCCGGTCGACTTCCGCGCATCGGTCCGGCAAACATGGGAGCTTGGCGGCGCCTATTTCACGAGTGCCGGGATCACGCCCGAGATCGTCTATCCGACCGCGGTCGAGTTGAATGCCGAAACGGCGGATGCGGCAGATCTAATTTTCCTTCGGCTGCCATATTTGCTGGAGAGTCAGTCTGAGATCAATGACGCACATCTTCTGATCTCCCTGAACCGGCTCGATCATGCGCTTCGCCTTTAGTTGAATTGATCCCTCATTTCGCCCGACCGCCATCTTTCATCGACCGGACGCTCGGCAAATGAAAATCTGCAAAGTTGCCGACCGAGATCGTGGCTTTCCGTGGCTTTGCGGTAATGTTTGCCGGGTGAACCGGTCCGGATTGGCAGCGACCTGCAAATCGCTTGGCCAAAATCGCCATGAGAACATATTTCGTGGCAAAATAATTCCTTCATGGATCTCGTTCTCGACAAGTTCCGCGAAGAATGCGGCATTTTCGGCATCTTCGGACACTCTGAGGCGTCTACGCTGACACAGCTCGGACTCTTCGCGCTCCAACACCGCGGGCAGGAGGCGTGCGGGATCGTCTCGAGCGACAGCGAAGAACTGCACCAGTTTCGGTCGATCGGGCTTGTCGCCGACGTGCTCAACGAAGATTCGTTGAGCAAACTGACGGGTTCGGCGGCGATCGGTCATACGCGCTATTCAACGAGCGGGCGCAATACGATCAAGGAGGTCCAGCCGTTTGCCGTGACCTGCCAGCACGGTCAGATCGCGGTCTGCCACAACGGAAATCTTCCATTTGCAACGAAGAGACGTCAGGAACTTGAACAGAACGGCGCGATCTTTTCGTCGACGTCAGACACCGAAACGATCCTTCATTCGATCGCGCGGACGAGAGCCGACAACGTCTTCGACGCGATCAAAACCGTTTTGCGCGAGACCGAGGGCGCGTTTTCGCTGCTTTTCCTGACACCCGAAGCGCTCGTCGCCGTGCGCGATCCGCGCGGTTTCCGTCCGCTCGTTCTCGGAAAGCTGAAGGACGCCTGGTGCGTCGCTTCCGAGACCTGCGCCTTCGACCTGATGGATGCCGAGATGGTCCGCGAGATCAAGCCGGGCGAGATGCTCGTCATCAGCAGCCACGGGCTCGATTCGTCGTTCCCTTTCGATCCGCGGCCGCAGTCGGTCTGTTCGTTCGAACACGTCTATTTTTCGCGGCCTGATTCGATCATCTTCGGCCGTTCGGTGAATCAGTCGCGCCACTTGATGGGCCGCCGGCTTGCGGTTGAAAATCCCGTCGATGCGGATATCGTTGTTCCAGTTCCCGATTCGGGCGTCGCGGCGGCGATCGGTTATTCCGCCGAATCGGGGATCAGTTTCCGGCAAGCGATCATTCGCAATCACTACATCGGACGGACGTTCATCGAGCCGACGCAGAGCATCCGCTCGTTCGGCGTAAGGCTGAAACTGAATCCGGTCAAGGACCTGATCAGCGGCCGGCGCGTCGTGCTCGTCGACGATTCGATCGTGCGCGGGACGACGTCGAAGAAGATCGTCCAGATGGTGCGCGAAGCCGGCGCGAAAGAGGTTCACGTCCGGATCTCTTGCCCGCCGACGATCTCGCCCTGTTATTATGGGGTCGACACGCCGCGCAAGGCCGAACTGATCGCCGCGCAGATGTCGGTTGAAGAAGTTGGTCGGTACATCGAGGCCGATTCGCTGGCGTATCTTTCGCTTGAGGGAATGCAGGAAGCGATCGGGATCGAACCGTCAACGGCGTGCACAGCCTGTTGGAGCGGGAAATACCCGACCCTGATCGCCAACGGCGATTCAAAAATTGCAAAACAATAAGTACGAACAAGGAGGATAGTTGATGAAGTTATTTCTCATCGTTGCGGTCATCGCTTTGATCGCGGTCGGCGTTGTCACTGCCTGCCAGAACGCGCCGGCACCGAAGATCTCGAAAGCACCGGTGACGGCTTCGCCGGTCGTCGACGATCATGACGACAATGCCCCGCGGATATCGTTGGCGGATGCCAAGAAGGAATTCGACGCCGGAACGGCGGTGTTTGTCGACACCCGCGCCGAGGCTGTCTATAAACAGGAACATATCAAGGACGCGATCAGCCTTCCGCTTGATGCGATCGAAGCCCGGTACAAGGAACTTCCGACCGACAAGAAGATAATCGCCTACTGTTCCTGAC
The DNA here is from genome assembly GCA_029777145.1 of Acidobacteriota bacterium. Next base: position 4,366 of record JAKOSS010000053.1, read on the forward strand.
CGAACGAGCATACGAGCGCCAGTTTGGTGACTCAACTAAAAGCGAAAGGAATCAACAACGCATACGCTCTCGTCGGCGGAACTCAGGCCTGGAAGAACGCCGGCTATCCGATGGAAAGCGAGAAGAAGTAAGCAGTCGGCAGTGAGCCGTAAGCAGTGAGTTGTGGCCATCCGATCTCTAAATCGGATGGCCATTTTGTGTCCCGACGCCGGTGTTTGGCGTAGGCAGCAAATTGATCCGCGTCATCCGCGCAAGCTGCGGCTAATCATTCGCTGGATTATCAAGTCCGATCAGCGCGTCGCAGATCCGCTCGGCGGCGCGACCGTCCCAAAGCGGCGGAATGCGTGTTTCGCTGGTAAGGTCCTGATCAAGAACGTCGTTCGCGGCACCGCGGATTTTGTCCGGGTCGGTCCCGACCAGCCGGTTCGTGCCGAGCTCGATCGTGATCGGCCGTTCGGTGTTTTCACGCAGAGTCAGGCACGGAATTCCAAGTGCCGTCGTCTCTTCCTGAAGGCCGCCCGAATCGGTAAGTACCAATCGCGCCCCCGAATAGAGATTCATGAAATCGAGATAACCGAGCGGGTCGATCAGGCGGATATCTGAGCCGGCGACGCGATCCGCAAATCCGAACTTCTCGATGTTTGCGCGCGTCCGCGGATGGACCGGAAAAACGATCGGCAAACGCTTCGAAATATCGCGCAATGCGGAGAGCAATCCGCCGAAGACTTGCGGGTCGTCGACGTTCGAAGGTCGGTGGAGTGTCACGACCGCGTATTCGCGATTTGAAAGTCCGAGATCTTCGCGCACCGTGAGTCCTTTCGCCTTCTCGAGATTGTAAAGCAGCGAGTCGATCATTACGTTGCCGACAAATCTGATCTTCTCCGCCGGAATTCCTTCGGCTTTAAGGTTCGCGTCCGCATCCTGCGATGTTGTGAGCAGAAGATCCGAGATCGAGTCCGTCAGGATCCGGTTGATCTCTTCGGGCATGGAGCGGTCGCGGGATCGTAGGCCCGCCTCGACATGCGCGACCTTGACTCCGAGTTTGGCGCAGACGAGTGCGCAGGCGATCGTCGAATTCACGTCTCCGACGACCAGAACCCAGTCGGGCTTTTCCGCGAGAACGACCGGCTCGAACGCCGTCATGATCTTTGCCGTTTGAACGGCGTGCGACGCGGATCCGACCTCGAGGTGATGATCCGGTTTGGGAATTCCGAGGTCGCGGAAGAACGAATCCGACATCGCCTCGTCATAATGTTGGCCGGTGTGAACGATCTTGGGAAGGAATTCTGAAGCGCGCCGCTGCATCTCGCGCACGATCGGTGC
>JAKOSS010000577.1 GCA_029777145.1 Acidobacteriota bacterium
AAAACCGATCGCAATCCGCGGCCAAAACCGATCACTTCTCCGCGACGAGCGTTTCCTCGATCAGCTTTCCGGATGTTCGTTTGCGGATCTCCAACCTTCGCGCCGGAGCGGCCGAGTCGAGCAGTCCGGCGACGTTCGAAGTCATGAAACTGACCTCGGCGCCGCGCTGCCGGAAATCCTCGAAAACCTTGTCGAAGGCGGCGTTTCGCTGATCGAGATTGACGACCGTGAGTTCCGAGAATTCGCCGTCCTTGACGCCCGTCGACGACCCGCCGGCTAGTTCGAATCCGTTCGTCAGGATCAGGTTCGATCCCTCGATCTTGTACCGCGCGCCGGCGCCGAGGAACGGCAGATCGAGCACGCGCCAGCCGTTTTCGCTCCGCCACTTGAAGCGGTCCGATCCGACCGATCTTTCGCGCGCGAACCTCTCGCCGATCAGATTCTCGAACGCGGTGTTGTCGAATTTCTTTGCATCGCCGAGCATCACGACGACCGCCCGGTCGGTCTCGAAAAAGAGCGGCGATTCGAGGATCTTCGGACGCGAGAACGTCACGATCGACTTCGCCTTCGCAAAGAGTTCCGAGACCGGCCGCAGTGCCGCCATTTCGATCGGCGCGTCGATCTCGATCTCCTCGTCGATCGCCATTTCAAACTTGTCGCCGTAGATCGAACCGCTCGGGCCGCCGGTCGTCGGTCCGACGGTCGCGGCCGCCTTACGATCGAACAACGCCTGTCCGATCGCCTTGTCGATCGCCGCCGCGTCGGCCGCGCGGACGGTGTAGAACGGCGCGTCTGCCGGAACGAACTTCAGCGATTCGACAACCGATTTCGCGTCGAGATTGCGCGCCGTCTCTGTGCCGTCGGTCAGAAAGACGCGGCGTTCTGAAACCGACCGTTCGTCGTAACCGAGATCGAAAAGGCCGGCGCGAACACCCGCGAGTTCCTTGCGGTCCGACATCATCCAGTATTGCTTGAAATAGTAATCGCCGTTGAGCGCGGCCTGATCGACCCAGACCGCGGCGAGCCGCGGCTGGAGGTTCGATGCCAACGCCTTGAACGAAGGCTCGTCGGCGAGCGCCGACACGCCGCGCTTTCCTTCGATGTTGATCAGCGTTTGACGGATCAGCGCTTCGCTCGTCGCAACCACGAGCCGGCCGCGTGAATGCGTGAACATCAGTTGCTGCGCTTGTCGTCCCGTCGTCCGGTACAACGTTCCCCCGTCGGCGAGTTTTTCGGAGTCGAACTTGCCCCGATTCAAAGCAAGTTGCGTCGTTTCGAAGACCGCGTCGGACATCGGCGCGACGATCGTGAAATCGAGTTTCCCGATGTCGTAGAGCGCGAGGGCGGCACGTTTGTCGGCCAAGGTCGAAAGCGTCCCGGCGTCGAATCCGAATCCCGCGGATTCGCTGAATTCCGCGAGCCGACCGGCAAGCTTGATCCCGAGATGGCTTTTCGAGAACGCGGACATCGTCTCGCCGGCCGCGAACGTCTTGTACTGATCGGATTCGTTCACGAGTTTGATGAACTCGGGCAGATTCTCGATCTGGACATAGACGAGCGCGCCGCGCGGAAGATCGGACGCGGGTTCGAACCCGTTCGATTTGCGGGCGCCGGCGACGGCGAGCCCGATCAGCGTCATTGAAAGCAGCAGAATTGCGATCTTGATCTTCATTGTTGTGTTGTCCTGTTGGCGTCGATCACGAGATCGGTCGCGGGTTTCGGCCTTGCGGCAATCAGTTTCTTCAATGCCGCGATGCGTTCGGCGCGTCCGCCGTCCTTTCGGGCACGTTCGAATTCAAGCGCCTTGTCGAGATCGCCGACGGTTTCGGCGGCGGCCGACAATACGTCGAGCACGTCGTCCGTTTTCGCTCCGCTGAGCGATGATCCCAACGCGAGCGCGGCGAACGGCAGCGATTCCTTGCCGTACGCCTTGACGAGTTCCGGACGCGCGTCCGGAACGGCGTTTGGATCGGCGAGCAGCGAATTGACGAACCGTGCGCCGCGGCCTTCGGTCGCAAGAATTCCCAAGTAGTACTGCGAGAACGCGTCGAACTGAATATCGGGAAGCTGGTCACGCGAACCGGCGCGCTCGAGCTCGGCGCGGGCCTGCCACCGGAGCGGACGCGTCGTCGCGAAATCGTCGATGACCGCGATCAGCAAACGCATCGCCGTCGGTTTGTCGGAACTCACGATCGACTTCGCGTACGCGATCCGGTCCGCCGCGCTCGCGTCGGGTGCCTCGGCAAGCAACTTCCTGAAGAGAAGCGATGTTTTGGCGTCGCCGAGATCCTCGCCGGCCTGTGCCGCGATCCGGCGGCGCGCCGTCAGATCGGTCGGGAGTTCGCGGTCGTAATCGTAACGGGTCGGATCGGCGAGCCTCGATTTGATGATCGGGATCGACGCGAGTTCGCGGGCGGCGGATTCGCGACGGTCACCGGCG
>JAKOSS010000054.1 GCA_029777145.1 Acidobacteriota bacterium
ACTCCTGACTCCTGACTCCTGACTCCTGACTCCTGACTCCCGACTCCCGACTCCCGACTCCCGACTCCCGACTCCCGGCTCCCGACTCCCGACTCCCGACTCCCGACTCCCGACTCCCGACTCCCGACTCAAAAACGCAACAAAGGCGGCCGTGGCATGGCCGCCTTCATTGTTTGAAAAGGAGAAAATAATGACGGCATCGACCGCTGGCAGGCGGCCGGTGCCGAATACAGCAGCTAATCCGTCTTCGGGGTCTCCGTCGACGGCTTTTCGCGATTCATCTTCATCGGACAATTGTCTTTCGAAGATTTCTCACGGTCAGCCTTCATCGGACAGTTGTCACAGGACATCGTGTCGGAATCGGCCATCTTTTCCTTCATCGGGCAATTGTCCGACTTGGAATCCTTCATTTCGGCCTTCATCGGGCAGTCTTCGCGTTTGGCTGAACCGTCCTTTTGGGCCATTTTCTCGTTCATCGGGCAGGCGTCCTTCTCCATGCAGCAGTCCGCGTTGCCGAAATGAATCGAGTGGGTCTGATTGAGTGCAAAAACCGCCACCGCAAATGCGAATACGATGGCGATCGAAATGATTGACTTTGACTTGTTCATGTTGACTTTTATGTCGTCAAACGTGGTCCGGTTACGGAACCGATCCGGATACGAGCGGACTCGGATAGATTGTCTCCGGTCGCCGCAAATTCAGCCGGATACGGAACCCGAGTCTCGCCCGAATGCGGATCGGTTCCGTGTGACGTTTCAAATCTGTTGACGGCGCATGAGCCCACCGACTTTTCAGGCGGAGTTCTTGCCGATCGATCGATAACTTCAGTCGGATCTTTTCGCTCCCTCATGGAAGCAAGGCATTCGATTCGATCGGATTTGCTCGTCGGTTTTCAAAAGATCCTCAACGCCACCTTCATTTTATTCCCGCGTTACCGGAAACCAAACGTCTGCAACGATTAATAATATACGCTAACCAAAGAACTATTTCTTATATTCACGCTCGACGGCGTCAATTTTGCCGACCCGTTTCTTGTGGCGTTCTTCCGTGATCTCACTCGTCAGGAACGCGTTGACGATCTCGCGGACCTCGTCGAACGAGTTCTGTCCGCTGCCGAGCGTCAGGACGTTCGCGCCGTTGTGTTCGCGTGAATTTTTGGCCAGCGCGACCGAATAGCACGCGGCGGCACGCACACCGGGAACCTTGTTCGCGGTCATCGCCGAACCGATTCCGGCGCCGTCGATGATGATCCCGACGTCAGACTGCTTGCGCGCGACGGCAAATGCGACCGCGTGCGCGAGATCCGGATAATCGACCGCGTCCTTCGAGTTCGTTCCGTAATCGCGGACGTTCAGCCCGAGATCGGTCAGATGGATGACGAGCTTCTGCTTGTACTCGAACCCGCCGTGATCGCACCCGACGGCGACGCTCCGGACCTTCGTCGACGCCCGCCGAGCCTGCTTTCTGATCAGTACGAGACCGCGCTCGCGAACGATATCCTCGGCGAGCGGCGTAAATTTGGCCGATTCCGAAACGCGTACCTTGGCGCCCGGATCGAGCCCGCGCAGATCGTCTTCGGTGATCAGTGTTTTCGCCGATTCGTCCCGGTCGAACTCCTTTCCGATCTTGTCCTGAAGGGAATTGACGACGACGCGTTCGATCGGGTTCGGCCGTTCGGCTTTCTCAGACGGGACGCTTGCGAGGACCTGTTTGACGAGTTCCCGGACGCGATCGCGGGTGTCACTGTTTTCTGTCATTTCGCGATGTTTGACGAATCAAACCTGCTCCAATAGTATTTCTAAAACCAGACAATCTTAAACGAAATATATGTCATCGCAAAAACCCGCGCAGTTCACGGAATTTACGAATCCGAACCTCGAAGTGATGTTCAGCGCCGAGCGGATCCGCGCCCGCGTCGCCGAGATCGGACGGCAGATCACGATCGACTACACCGGCCGCGATCTCGTGCTCGTCGGCGTGCTGAAAGGCTCGGTGATCTTCCTGTCCGACCTGATGCGCGAGATCGATCTCGATCTCAAGATCGATTTCATGTCGGTTTCGAGCTACAAGGACGAGACGGTTTCGTCGGGCGACGTGGAGATTCTCAAGGATCTGACGCATCCGATCCGCGGCAAGGACGTGATCGTCGTCGAGGACATCATCGACACCGGCCTGACGCTGTTTCGTCTGATGGAGATCCTCGGCTCGCGCGGCGCGAATTCTCTCAAGATCGCGACGCTGCTCGACAAACCCGAGCCGCGTATCAAGACCGAGATGGTGATCGATTACTGCGGATTCCAGATCCCGAACAAGTTCGTCGTCGGGTACGGGCTCGACGCCGCGAACCGTTACCGAAATCTGCCGTTCATCGGCGTCGTCAAAGATCCGGGGATGATTTGATCAAATTCCAGCGGCCTGCGGCCAGACTTTGCAGTCCAAATTCCAAGATCAGTTTTGCGATTGACCGAACGTCGATCGGGTAATTGCGGTCGGCCGAAGGCCGTTGGAATTTGGAATGTGAAGCTTGGAATCCCAGTCTTGCTGGGGTAGAATTCTCAAATCGGAAATGACCGTCAGGGACGATCCTCAAGTCGTCCGCGCTCGCTGCCTCAAGATCCGAACGGGCTCACAACCCGACTAATTCCAATAATTTAGGAGAACTCACAATGAAAATTCTCGCACTCTTCGTGTGCCTTCAACTACTCACGTTCGCATACCTTTCGATCCCGGATTCGCGATCCGGCGCTTCCACCAATCTGATCGATCTCTCAGGCGAAGGAACCTACGAGATCTTCCCCGGCAAATCGTGGCAGTTCTTCGGACCGGTACGTTCGGTGACCGTCGGCGATGGGCAAAGATTGTTCGGATCGGCGTCAGCCGTGCTCGGATCGAACACCGGACAGACACGCGCCGCGATCGCGATCTGCTATCAGCGGACGGCATCGGAACCGATCGTCCCGCTCGTCGGCGACAATCATCTCAACGTCGCGATCGACGGACTTCAACGCAGCCATTCGGTGAACGCTGCGGCGTCGCTTCCACGCGGAACCTACAGCGTCGGATTCTGCGTCGTCAATCTCGGAAAGGAAATAATCGGCAACAACAATTACGTCAACGGCTGGCTGATGATTGCGGATTAGGAACGGAACCGGGAGCGGTAGCGACGGGCACCCGAACAGAACCAAAGAATGGGCGAAAGGGAGATCGGGCGAGTGGGAGAAAGCTCTTTCTCTCCCCATCACCCATTCCCCCGTTCGCCCACTCCGGATTTGCCGGTCGCGACCGCTCCCGGTTGCGACGATTGGCTATTTTACTTCTTCTCAGTAGGAAGTCCGGCTTTCGTCCAGGCGTTCATTCCGCCCTGGACGTTCGCCACGTCCGTGAAGCCGAGTTCGTTGAGTTTCGCGGCCGCGATCTGCGACCGGCGCCCGGTCTGGCAGATGATATAGACGGGCTTGGATTTGTCGAGTTTCGACGCGTCGGTCTCGATGGTTTCCAACGGGAAATTGACCGACTTCGCGGCATGTTCGGCGTCGTATTCGGCCGGCGTCCGGACGTCAATGAACTGCGTTCCGGCATCGTCGGCCGCT
>JAKOSS010000055.1 GCA_029777145.1 Acidobacteriota bacterium
GATCGCGGTTTACGCGGTCCTCCTGATCGGTTCGGTCTTTCTGGCTTTCGTCTTCATCTCATACTTCGTCGAACCGCGCGATCTTCTCGGACGGCTTCTGTCGTTCGACATCGTCACCGCCAGCGGTTTCGCCGGGGCGGTCGTCACGCTGATCACGTTCGCCGATTTCGCATTCCTTCGACAGAAGTTCTGCACGACCGTCTGCCCGTACGGATATCTACAGGGGATCCTGGGCGACGATCACACGCTCGTCGTTCAATATCGCGACCCCGAGGAGATCTGCGTCGAATGCAAGAAATGCATCCGCGTCTGCCACATGGGGATCGACATCCGCAAATCGCCGTATCAGATCGAATGCATCCACTGCGGCGAGTGCGTCGACGCCTGCAAACTCATCATGGGCAAGTTCGGAAAAGATACGCTGATCCATTACGCCTGGGGCGAAAAGGGAGAACTGCTCGGCGACAAGAAAATGAAATGGTATCAGCGGATCGGCGTCCGCGACATCAAACGGCTCGCCGTGTTCGCGATCATCCTGATCTACGGAACAAGTCTCGCCGTCGCACTTTCATTGCGGCACAGCGTACTCGTCCAGATCGCGCCGAACCGCGCGACGCTTTACCGGATCGGCGACGACAACCGCGTTTACAACACGTTTCGCATGACGCTCGCGAATCGCGGAAAGCAGGAGGCGACGGTGAAGCTGTCGATCGACGGTCTGCCGGACGCGCAGTTCGCGCTCGACACGCCGGAATTCAAGCTGGCATCCGGAGAAGAACTCAAGCGCGAATTCGAGATCTCCGTTCCCAAGTCCGACGCCGGAATGGAAGTCAATCACTTTACGATCAAGGCCGTCGCGATGCCGAATTCAACCGAGGACGTTTTCGAGGAAACGTTCATCATGCCGGTGAAATGAAACAAGGAGGCTGCGTCCCGGCGCAATAAGAATCATGAAAACCGCAATAACCGATTTTTGGAACAAACGTCAGGGGCATATCCTTCAGATCGTCCTCGGCGGCATCATGCTGCTGTTCATCGCGATCCTGATCGGGGTTTACCTGATCGCCAAACAGGCGAATCCGGTGATCCTCGACGAAAAAGGAAATCCGAAATACCAGCAGTCTCAGTGAGAGTGGGTGAGCGGGTGAGTGGGAGAGTGGGAGAAGGGGAGAGTGGGTGAGTGGGTGAACGGGAGAGGGGGAGATGGGAGAGAATGGCGGAATCTGCGAAGGATAACAATTTCGAGATTTTGGAGATCGATGATTCTGCGGAATCGCCGGTCAACGCGTTCTCCCAATCGCCCCTTCCCCGATTCTCCGTTTCCCCTTTTCCGCCGCTCCCCCCTTCGCCCGTTCTCCCGCTCCCCGATTCCCCATCCCCAGCTTTCGCCCCTTCGCTTTGCGATCTCTGCGGCCTCAATGTCGGCCGAAATCCATTCGAGCAGAAGTTTGACGACGGCCCGAAGCAGTTCTGCTGTCTCGGTTGCCTGAACGTCTACACGATCCTGCTCGAAAGCGGTGTGGTCGCCGCCGGAACCGATCTGCGCGAGAGCGAGGTGTTCAAGAAGAGCCTCGCGATGGGACTGATCTCGAATCGCGAGGACAAGGAAAAAGAACCCGCGATCCCAGCCGACGCGCCGACAAAAGAGGCGTTGCTCCACGTTTCGGGTATGTGGTGCTCCGCCTGTTCATGGCTCATCGAACACAGCCTTCGGCGCGAGCGCGGCATCGTCTCGGCCGACGCCTATTTCGCCTCCGATCTCGTCAAGGTCAAATATTGCCCCCAGTATGTTCCGCCGGAGCGCATCCGGAACCGGATCAAACAACTCGGCTACACCGCCAGCGAATTCGATCCCGACGACGAGCGTGCGAACGAGGAAAAACGCGACCTCACGCTCCGCATCGGCGTCGCCGGATTCCTTTGGCTGAACATCATGACGCTCAGCGTCCCGCTTTACGTCGGGTACTTTCAGGAGATCTCGCCGAGTGTCCGCGCGCTCTTCCCTTTCATCCTGATGATCCTAGCCGCGCCGGTTATCTTCTATTCGGCCCGACCGATCCTTCATCTCGCCTGGACCGGATTGCTGAACCGGACGATCCGTATGGAAACGCTGCTCGCGACCGGGATACTCGCGGCGTACTTCTACAGTTCGCTGCAGGCGTTCCGTGGCGAAATGCACGTCTATTTCGACACCGCGGCGGCGATCGTCACGCTTGTGCTGCTCGGGAAGATGATGGAGAAGGGCGCGAAGGAAAAGACGACGCGCGCGATCTCAATGCTTTACCGGCTGATGCCGAAAAAGGTACGGCTGTTCATTGACGGCCAGGAACGCTTTGTCTCGATCGATGCGCTGAACGAGGGCGACACGTTCGTCGTCAAGGCCGGCGAACGCATTCCGGCTGATGGCGTCGTCGTCGAGGGCGATTCCTACGCCGATGAATCGTTGCTCACCGGCGAAGCGAACCCGATCGAAAAGAC
>JAKOSS010000578.1 GCA_029777145.1 Acidobacteriota bacterium
CGTCGTCGATCTTCTACGGATTCCTGAGCGACATCACGGCGAACGCGACATCGTTCCGTACGCCGCAATCGCTGAAGGCGATCGATCCGAACGCGAAGACGCCGTCAACGAACTCCTACAATTTCGGAGTTCAGTACCGTCTGCCGTTCTTTGACACGGTCCTCGACGTTTCATACGTCGGAACCCAGAGCCATCACTTGCCGCACGTTCGGCCGCTGAACGAAACACCGTTCGGTTCGGCATGGCTGGCGGTGAATCAGGATCCGACGAAGGCGATCCAGGCAAATCCGAACGGTTCGAACGCGCTGGCGACGGACTTCTACCGTCCGTACCAAGGCTACGCGGGTATCTCGTACTTCGAATTCTCCGAGAACTCGAATTACAACTCGCTGCAGATCCAGGCAAATCGCCGATTCTCGAAGGGCTTGCTCGTCAGTATGGCGTATACCTTCGGAAGAGCGATGGGAATCACCAGCGGTGACCAGAGCACTTCGCGAATCGACGGATTGGATGCGGTGAACTACGGCCGGCTCAGTTTCGACCGGAGACACAACTTCAGCGTCAACTGGGTGTACGAAACACCGAAGTTCTTCAAGAACCGCTACATCGGTCTCGTGACGAACGGCTGGCAGTTCTCGGGTATCTACCGCTTCACGACCGGCGCTCCGCGTCAGATCACGTGCAGCGTGACGGGCGTCGCGTCGATCAACATCACCGGCTCATCGTCGGGTGAAGCGAACCGGTGCGTACTCAACGGCGACCCGAGAAAGATCTCGAACAAGACCCAGTATCAGAATTTCGACTATTCGGTGCTTCAGGCTCCGACGGTCGGAAATACGGGTCTCGATTCGCCGCGTCAGTTGCTGCAGATCAGCGACCCGTCGATCGACAACTGGGACCTGTCGCTCTCGAAGAAGTTCTTCTTCTGGGAAAAGGTCAACATCGAAGCTCGTCTCGATGCTTTCAATGCGTTCAACACGACGCAGGGATCCAGCATCAATACGGGCGGCACGTTTACGGCGCTCGGCAGCACGACGCTGATCGCCAACAACGCCGCGTCCGATACCAACGTGACCGGATTCGGCGCGATCAATAGCTGGAGACCGAACCGCACCCTTCAGTGGATGCTCAGGTTCAGTTTCTAGAACACTCCGCCGGAGCGGTCACGGATCACCGCGGCCGCTCCATCAAATCAATCAGTCGTGAAGGCTGCTCGATCGGCAACTCTTGCTCGAAAGACGTATTTGTGCGGAGATGTGATCGGCAGCCTTTTCGTTCCGCCTAACCAAATACTGAACGGCGATCCTGATCGCCGAAAGCCCAAGACTATGAAATTCACGGCACTGCTCCTGATGCTGGCAACGCTTACGGTAACGACCGTCGGTCAAACGCGCCGATCGGTTAAGCGCTTTTCAACAAGCGACCGAACCGTCGTCGTCTATACGACCGCGGAGAACACGGACCTTCGGATCGCCGAAACCGCGAAACTCAAGTTCGTCGAAAAACGTCAGCCCAGCGAAGGCGAAATCAGTGTTTTCGTTAACCCCGACAAGAAAAACCAGACGTTTCTCGGCATCGGCGGCGCGATCACCGACGCCAGCGCCGAGGTCTTTGCGAAGCTTTCGCCGGCCAAACAGGCCGAGTTTCTCGAAGCGTACTACGGCAAAACCAAGGGAATCGGCTATACGCTCGCGCGGACCAACATCCACAGCTGCGATTTCTCGAGCGGAAGCTACACCTACGTCGACGAGGACGACGCGGAGCTGAAGAGCTTCAGCGTCGAACACGACATGCAGTTCCGCATTCCGCTGATCCGCAAGGCGATCGCCGCGGCCGGCGGGAAACTGACGCTGTTCGCGAGCCCGTGGAGCCCGCCGGCTTTCATGAAAAGCAACAAGGACATGCTCCACGGCGGCAAACTCCTGCCCGAGTTCTATCAGCCGTGGGCCAACTACTTCGTCCGCTTTATCCGTGAGTACGAAAAGGCAGGAATTCCCGTCTGGGGCGTGACGATCCAGAACGAGCCGATGGCGACGCAGAAGTGGGAATCGTGCATTTTCACCGCCGAGGAAGAACGCGATTTTCTCAAGAACAACCTCGGACCGACTTTTTGGAAAAACGGACTCCGCGACAAAAAGATCATCATTTGGGACCACAACCGCGATCTGATCACTCAGCGGGTCGACACGATCCTCGGCGATGCGTCGGCGGCGAAGTATGTCTGGGGAATAGGATTTCACTGGTACGAACCGTGGAGCGGCGGCGAGCCGATGTTCGGCAACGTCGGCGTCGTTCACGACACCTATCCTGACAAGAATCTGATCTTTACCGAAGGTACGGCCGAGAGCTTCAATCCGGCGCGCTATCAATTCTGGGGCAACGCCGAACGTTACGGCCGCTCGATGATCAACGACTTCAACACCGGAACGGTGGGCTGGACAGACTGGAACATCCTTCTCGACGAAAAGGGCGGACCGAACCACGTCGGCAATTACTGCTTCGCGCCGATCCATGCCGACACGCGGACCGGCGAGCTGATCTACACACCGTCTTATTTCTACATCGGACATTTTTCGCGATTCATTAAACCCGGCGCGACGCGCGTCAACAGCGTTTCGAGCCGGAGCCAACTTTTGACGACATCATTTTCGAATCCTGACGGTTCGGTCGTGACGGTCGTGATGAATTCGACCGGCAAAGATGCGAAGTATTTTCTGAGCATCGGCACGCAGGCGACCGAAACAGCCATCCCGGCGCACTCGATCCAGACTCTCGTTTATTGAGCTATATGAGACACTTTCGTTCCATTTCGATATTGATCCTAATCGTTTTCGCCCTCTCGGCCGCCGCGTTCGGACAGTCGGGAAAGTTCGAACAACGCATCAGCACGCTCCTCAAACAAATGACGCTCGAGGAGAAGATCGGGCAACTGACGCAGTATTCGGGCGACAACAAGGCGACCGGACCGGTGAATTTCAAGGGCGACCATCTCGAACTGATCAAAGCGGGCAAGATCGGCTCGATGCTCAACATCATGGGCACGAAGTACACGCGCCAGTATCAGGAAGCGGCGATGCAATCGCGCCTGAAGATCCCGCTATTGTTTGGGCTCGACGTCATACACGGCTACAAGACGACGTTTCCGATCCCGCTCGCGGAAGCGGCCAGTTGGGACATGAACTCGATCGAACGATCCGCCCGGATCGCGGCGATCGAATCGTCCGCGTCCGGCATCCACTGGACGTTCGCGCCGATGGTCGACATCGGCCGTGACCCGCGTTGGGGCCGCGTCATGGAAGGCGCCGGCGAGGACACCTATCTCGCTTCGCGGATCGCGTTTGCCCGCGTCCGGGGGTTTCAGGGCAACGGACTCGGAAACCTCGACTCGGTCATGGCTTGCGCCAAGCATTTCGCCGCCTACGGAGCCGCGGTCGGCGGACGCGACTACAACTCGGTGGACATGAGCCTTCCGCAACTGTGGGACGTTTACCTGCCGCCGTTCAAGGCCGCGGTCGACGCCGGCGCAGCGACGTTCATGAATTCGTTCAACGATCTCAACGGCATTCCGGCGACCGGAAATCATTACCTGCAGCGCGAAGTTCTGAAAGGGCGTTGGAACTATCAGGGATTCGTCGTCAGCGACTGGGGATCGATTGGCGAAATGATCGCGCACGGATACGCCGCCGACCGCACGGACGCGGCGCTCAAAGCGATCATGGCCGGGAACGACATGGACATGGAAAGCAGCGCTTACCGGTTCGGTCTCGCCGAACTTGTCCGGGAGAAAAAAGTCCCGATGGCGGTCGTCGACGAAGCCGTCCGACGCGTCCTTCGCAAAAAGTTCGAGATGGGACTCTTCGACGATCCGTTCCGCTATTCCGATCCGGATCGCGAGAATCGTGAGATGAACAATCCGGAACATCGCGCGTTCGCCCGCGAGATCGCCCGCGAA
>JAKOSS010000579.1 GCA_029777145.1 Acidobacteriota bacterium
CATCGGGATCGACAGTTGGGCGGTCGATTACGGACTGCTCGGCCGGGCCGGTGAACTGATCGGCGATCCGGTCTGCGATCGCGACGGCCGGACCGTCGGAATTCAGGAACGGGTGTTCGGGATCGTCCCGAAATCCGAGATCTTTGAAAGAACGGGCATCCAATTTCTGGATTTCAATACTGTGTATCAGCTTTTTGCGGATGATCGGTTCGCCGATTCCGAATCTTTTCTCCTGTTGCCGGATCTTATCAATTATCGTTTGACCGGAAGGCGGTTCGCCGAATACACGAACGCGACGACGACACAGCTTGTCGATGCACGCACCGGTGATTGGGATGCCGACCTGATCTCGCGGCTCGGCTTCGACATTGCAAAGTTCCCCGAGCTCGTTCCGCCGGGAGCCGAACTTGGCTTTCTGAGAGACGAGATCGCGGAAGCGACGGGGCTTGGTCTGATCCGCGTCATCGCACCCGCGACGCACGATACCGGAAGCGCCGTCGCCGGGATCCCGCTCGGGACGGACGACGCTTACATTTCATCGGGTACGTGGTCGCTCGTCGGGATGGAATCCGACGCGCCGTTGATCGACGCCGATGTTGCCCGCGAGAATTTCACGAACGAAGGCGGCGCCGGCGGCACGATCCGGTTCCTGAAGAACGTGATGGGACTTTGGATCTTCGAATCGTGCCGGCGCGAATGGAAGGAACAGGGGATCGAGAACGGATATGCGGAACTGTTGGAATCGGTCGCGGCGATCGACGGCTTCCCCGGTGTCATTTTTCCGGACGATCAGCGGTTTTTGAATCCGCCGTCGATGCTCGACGCGATCGCCGCCCAGCTTGCCGAAACCGGGCAGAAGATGCCGGAAACCGTTGCCGGAGTGACGAAGGTCATCCTTGATTCGCTGGCGTTCCGTTACGCCTCCGTGATCGCGACGATCGAACGTCTTTCGAAACGTGCGATCGGCTTGGTTCAGATCGTCGGCGGCGGCGGAAAGAACGAGTATCTGAACCGGGCGACCGCGAACGCTTCGGGAAAACGAGTTCGTTCCGGACTCGTCGAGGCGACGGTGACCGGGAATCTGATCGTGCAGGCGATCGCCGTCGGCCGCTTCGCCGATCTTGCGGAAGCGCGTGGCTGCGTGGCTGCAAATATTGAGACCAAAGAATTTAGCCCCGCAACAATAACAGGTTTCGAGGCCGCCAAAGCGACCTACTCAGGGGTCGAAGCGCGGTTTCTTGGTGAAGTTTGATCGAATCGAAGATCGCCGTTTTGGGAATGAAGGTTTCGCTTTTCGTTACATGTCTCGTTGATCAGATCTGCCCGCAAGTCGGAATGGCGGCGGTCGAGGTCCTCGAGCGCGCCGGTTGCGAGGTCGAATTCGACGAACGCCAGACATGCTGCGGCCAGCCCGCTTTCAACACCGGTTATCGCGACGAAGCGCGGGAATTTGCGAAACGCTGGATCGAGACCTTCGAATCGTCGGACGCCGAAGCGATCGTCTCGCCTTCGGGATCGTGCACGGCGATGGTGCGGCACTTCGCCGAGTTGTTCGCGGACGATAAGGATTGGCTCGAACGCGCCGAACGCGTCGCGTCGCGGACATACGAATTCACGGAATTCCTGGTCGACGTGCTCAAAACCGACGACGTC
>JAKOSS010000580.1 GCA_029777145.1 Acidobacteriota bacterium
CGCGGCAGATCGGAAATTCGATCGCGGCGATGTCATCGTTCTAGAGGACGGCTCCGACCGATCGATCTTCGTCGGTCAGCGGTCCGAGATCGTGGTCGTCGAAGTTCGGCGCTAGTCGATACGTTCGAAACCTTGATACCACATGTTCGGGTTCGTTTCCTTGGCCTGACGCTGGAATTTCAGCAGGAATTTCGACGCGCCGGGCGCCCCGTCATTGCGCCCGACCGCATCGAAAAGTTCGATCCCGCCGGCGTCGAAATAGACCTCAAAGTCGATTGAGCGGTTCGGAAAATCGCCTTTTACTGCCTTCTCGACGTTGAACTCGAAAACGAAGCTCTGCCGCCTCTTCCCGGTCCCGCGCGCACCGGTGCATTTTGCTTCGAGCCAAACTTCGCGATAGAGCTTGCCGGATCGTTCGAGTGCTTTGAGGAGGCGCTCGTCGCCGCGCGGATCCGTCGCCGGATTCTTCGGTGCCAGCGGCGGATAATCGAGCTCGAAAAGCAGCGTCGTCGCCGGTTGCCGCAACGTCGAGATATCGACGGCGACGCCGCGATACCCGACATCGGTATAGCCTTCGAAAAAGCGGCCGACGTAGATCGCTTCGCTTCCGGCGAACACCGCGAACGAGAGCCCGCCGGCGGAAACCTTGAAATCACGCAAGCGGCTTCGGGCGTCGTAAGTGAATACGAGCCGGTGACTGTCGGCCTCGTATCGCAGAACGTCGGCGTCGGTCAGAAACGGCTTGGGACCCGGCTTCAGCTTTCGGAGATCGATGCTTTCCGGCCGTTTGGTTTGAAGTTTCGGCGGCAGGATCTCCAAACTGAATTCCTGCGCTCTCACCCTTTCGGCCAGCATACCGACCATTCCGCACAATGCTGCAATTACGAGCAACTTCATCGACACACACCCTCAGACGTCGGGTTTCGGACGCAGTCTTTCCCGAAGGTCTAAATTGCTCCGACCGATCGAAGATATTCGTCGTCGAGTTCCTTGATCCGAGCGATGAACTTCTTCCCGAACTGGTCGGCCAACACCGGATCCTTGCCGAGCTTATCGACCCAGTCGGTCGAGATCTGGCTCCATTTCGGCGCGTCGATCCCGAAGCGCTCGTACATCGGTTCGAACGGCACCGGACGGCGGATGTCGCCCTTCAGGTCGGTATTGATCATCGCGAGCATTTCGCAGTAATCCTCGATCGTCGCCGTCGCCCGCGGCCCGCCGTACTTTGACAGCGCCGCTTGGTAGAGCGGCATGTACGCCAGCGCCACGGTCGCCGCGTGGTTCGGGTCATACATCCGCGCGTTCCAGCCGTTCATCGCGGCTTCCCATGTCGGCCGGTCGACGCCGTTCTCGGCGGCGATCCGCGCGCAGACTTCCAAATCCCCGCCGCAGTTGGCCATCTTGGCGCAGAGCTCGGCGTACCGTTCAAGTGTTATTCCTGCAATTGGTTCAAGTGAATTCATAATTTCAATATTGATTACGGATTCGGGCGTCGGACTTCGGATTCCCAAATCCCAAATCCCAAATCCCACATCCCAGGTCCCACATGGCCTAGTTTCCTTCAAGGGCAAGCGTCAACGGATGTCGCCCGTATTTCACGACCGTCAAACGGATCGCTACGACCACGGACTGGCCGGGCAGCAGCGGATTCAAAGCGGTGACGGAATCGACGCTCAACGTGCTGTTGATGCCGCCGCCATTCGGCTGAAGTCGTTCCGCCGCCAGCGACGTTCCCTTGATCAGCAATCCCTCGTCCGACGAGGTCGCAAGCCTGAAATCGGGATGCGACGAGAACCGGCGCTGAAGTTCGCTGCCCGCGGTCGGAAAGCTGATCGCACGCAGACGCAATGCGGTCAGCGATCCGCCGGTGTTGTTCACGATGGTCCGGTACACGGTCAGCGTGCCCTGCGGGCCATTGGGAACGGGGGTAGGATCGTATGTTTCGACGCCGAAATCGGAGATCGGGGCTTCCGCAGACGGTATCAGCCGCAAGCTTTCGGACGTTTCCGGCGCCGGCGCTCCGAGCGTGGTGTAGACCTTCAAACCGCCGCTCGAATATATCGCCGCATGGTTGTCGACGAGCATGAAATCAGCCCGATTGTTTCCTGTGTCCTCCAGCCCGTCCGCACTGAATTTTCGGACGTAGCTCCATTCGGCGTTCGAGTTGTCGAGCGCCGGCAACGCCTTGCCTTCGTGCCAGGCCGACCCCTCGAATCCGACGGCGTCGATGACGTTCGAAGGCACGAAATTCTCCGCGTTCGCCGATTTCAAAAGGACCACGCTCGCGTTGTCGGGGATGTCGGTGTTGAACGTGCCGTCGCCGACCGCCGTCACCGAACCGCGCCCCGTCGGATAATCGATGATCGAGAATCCGCCGAGCGGGTCGTTGTTGGTCAGAAGATAATGACCGCGCGCGCCGATCGTCACCTGATTCGGGATCGTGGCGATCGCCGTCAGCGAATTTCCGGCCGCGGCGGCGAGCGATATTCCCGGCGAACCGTCCGCCGTCTGGATCGTGACGTCGAAATCATTCGGATTGAACAACTTAACGTATTCGTCCTTGGCGCCGAGCCGGCCTCGTTCGCGAAACTCGCTGATCATCAAACTGCCGTCAGAAAGATCTTCATCGAGGATCTGGACCGTCGCGAACGCGTGGCCGGGTTCGATGTCCGCGTTGTTCGTCGGATTGCTGATCGCGACGGTGAACGATTCCTTCGGTTCAAGGACGCCGTCGTTGACGATCGGGATCGAGACTGTTTTTGACGTTTCAAGCGCGTTGAACGTTACGACGCCGGTCGTCGGCGCGTAGTCCTGTCCGGCCCGCGCGGTTCCGTCAACCGTCGTGAAATCAACGGTTACAGGATCCGTGGTTTGGATCTGACCGACACGATCGATGGTCACGTTGACGGTGCCGCCGTTCTCGGCCTTGGTGTATGAAATGTTCTCGAAACGCAACGTCCCGCCCGTTCCGCCGGTCGGCGTTCCGACCGACGCGACGAAAACAAGCTCACGATTCGAAGCCAGTGCCGCGATGTTGAAGACGGCCGGATTGATCGAATATCCGGGCCGCGTGGCCGAAACGGCATGCGGTTCACCGGGAACGGTGTCAAGAAACCCGAACCGCCCGTCGGGACCGGTGAGCACCGTGCCGGAAACCTGCCCGGAAAGCGCGACCATGACGTTCGAAAGCGGATTGCCCGTCGTCGAATCGATCACTTTTCCGCCGATCACGTAATCGCCGAACTTCGTGACGAACGCGTCTCGTCCGCCCGAATTCATGGTCTGGTATCCGTCCGGAGTGACCGGAAACGGGATCGCACCGGTCGCGATCGATTGGCCGGTGACGTAGATGTTGCCGGCGGAATCGACCGCGATGTCCGTTCCGAAATCGGATCCGCTTCCGCCCAAATATGTTGAGAAAAGGAAGGCTGACGCATTCTGATTGAGCACCGTGACGACCGCGTCGTTCGAGCCGTTGTAAGTCGTGTCGGGCGCGCCCGGAGTCGTCGGATAGTCGCCGGAGAAATTGTCGCCGACGATGTATGCGTTTCCGAAACGATCGACCGCGACTCCCGATGCGGATTCTCCCTGCGTGCCACCGATGAACGTTGAGTAAACGAGCGTCGAACCATCCGGGCTGATCTTGCTCGCGCCGATCTCGTTGGAACCTGCGTTCGTGGTATCGACGACTCCCGCCGTGGTCGGGAATCCGGGGCTGACCGGCCCGACGACGTAAGCGGCGCCGTTCGAGTCGATCGCGAGACCGTTCGCGTTGTCGATCCCGGGACCGCCGATCACGGTCGAGTAAACAAGCGCGGTGCCGGACGCATTGATCCGCGTCACGAAGAAATCGGTCGATCCATTGACGGTCGTATCGTAGGCGCCGGCAGTTGTCGGAAAATCGACAACGTCGTCGGTCGTCGTTCCGGCGACGTAGGCCTCGCCCGCGGCATTGACCGCGATCGAGCGTCCGACGTCGATGCCGCTTCCGCCGAGGAAGGTCGAATAAGTCAGGGCCGTGCCGGTAGCGTTTATCTTAGTCACGGCGACGTCGTCGATTCCGTTGTGCGTCGTGTCGAACGCGCCGACCGTGGTCGGATAGTCAACGATCGTATCCGCCGTCCGGACGATGATGTAGGCGTTGTCGGACGAGTCGATCGCGAGATCCTGAGCGTAATCGATCTGCGACGCGCCGATGTAGGTCGAATAGATCAGCGTATTGCCGTTCGCGCCGAACCGCGCTACAAAAACGTCGGCGCCGCCGTTGAACGTCGTATCGTACGCGCCGGACGTGACGGGGAAATCGACGCTTCCCGCCGCGCCGGCAACGAAGATGTCGCCGGATTGATTCACGGCGATGCCGAATCCCTCGTCATAATTCTGGCCGCCGAGATACGTTGAAAAAACCAGGCCCGTTCCGCTCGAGTTGATCTTGGCGACGAAAACGTCGTCGCTTCCGTTCGCCGACGTATCGAACGTGCCCGAGGTTGTCGGGAAAGAGATCGACGAGGTCCGGCCGGTGATGTAGCTGTTGCCGTTCGAGTCGACGGTGATGTCGTTCGAGTAATCTTCACCGAACGAGCCGAGCATCGTCGAGAAGGCCATGTTGTTCGTCAGGATCGTCGGATCGATCGTCAGCGGCAGGGAATTGTCGTAGTCGCCGACGGCGAACTTTACCCTGTTTCCCGCGATCACGAACGAACTCTCAACTTCCGAACGAAATCCGTTTGACTCTTGGTATGTGACCGGCTTCTGTTGCGTGATCGTCCCGGCCTCGGTTCGGATCAAAAGGTTACCGTCGCTGTCGATCTCAAGACCGTCGGCACCTTCGAACGCGAGTTCGATCTGATTCGGATCGGCGCCGGGCGAAACGACAAAATCGTAACGGGTCGCGCCCTGCGCGAGGCCGTGCCAGATCATCCCGACGCCCGGATAGACGTTTTCATAAGCAACGCGCGAAAAATTCGGGATATCCGTCCGCCAATTGCTTTGTCCGCCGCGGAAATAATTTGTCCGCTGGCCGACCGGCTCCACGCCGGCGAATTGTGAATCTGCGTTTGCACCGACGAACTTCATGCGCAGCGCGAATGCCTTGGATCCCGATCGATCGGAAACCGCGTTGTCCCCGTCCTTCACTGTGCTTATCGAGATTGGAAGGACGTAAACGGCTTCTTCGCCGGTCAGAAAAACGTTCGCCCCGCCCGCCCGCGCGAGGTAACGAACGGCGGACGGAAACTGGCCGCGGTTCTCTTCAAACGCGGTCGTGCCGTTCGAAACTTGCGGCGCATCGGTTGATTTCGAGGCCGCCGCCTGGGCATTCGTGTTGACCGGCGGGATGCCGACGAGAAGGATCGACGCAAGCAAGATGTAGGAAGTCAGTCGATTTCGTAATTCCATTGATTCAAATTCTCCGGTTCAGATTTCGGGAGAGAAATGATGCAATACGACGATAGGGAATTGCGGAGGGCGAATCGCCACCCGTTTGGGTAGAACTATTGAACCCGGATCACGCATCGGTAGATCTTGCCGGCGAATCTTCGCCCTCGAGCGCGAATTGAATGATTTTGGGGAAGGCACGCGGGTTGGCGATAAATTCCGTGAACGAGCGTCGGTTTCCTTATTACGGCGTATCGACGCGGATCAACGCCTCGCGATCCGCCCCTCTTCTTGTGATCTGAATTATCGTGAAGCTAGATGATCCGGTTCTGCAGCGCTTTCGCAACCGCTTCGGATTTTGAGTGGACCTGGAGCTTCTCGTAGATATGCCGCATGTGAAACTTGATCGTGTTGTAGCTGACGCCGAGTTCTTCGGCGGCGGTGGTGTAGTTGTGACCTTCGACGAGGAGCTTCAGAAGCCTCGTTTCGTGCGGTGTCAGGTCGTAATCGACCTTCTCCGGCGGCCGCACTTCGCGGAACAGCTTGATGACGCGCGACGCAACCTCGGGCGACATCGGCGCGCCGCCCGAAACGGCTTCGCGAATGTTCTCGATGATCTTCGCGGGCGACGTCCGCTTGAGCAGATAACCGCTCGCACCGGCGCAAAGGGCGTCAAAGATCCGCTCGTCATCGTCATAAACCGTCAGCATGAGGACCGTCATGTCCGGGAATTGCTGTTTCAGGATCCCGATTCCCTCGATTCCGTTCATTCCGGGCAGGCCGATGTCCGACAAGAGAACATCGGGCACGTTGCCCTTGATCCGCGGGATGGCTTCTTCCATGGACCGGTAGCTGCCGGCGCAATTGAATCCCTCGGTAAAATTGATCAGCGTCGCAAGTCCTTCGCGGATGTCGCGAATGTCCTCGACGATCGCCGTATTGATTACTTTTCGTTCTGTTTGTTCCACCCGAATCAACTATAACAGCCCGAGGCCGGGGAGCTTCGCCACCCGTGTGGGTGGCAGTCTCACTGAATCAGTTTGGCGATGCGCCGGATAATCCCTCGCGCACCGAGAACGGGAGCTTTACCTCGACGAACGTTCCGCCGTCGGCGATCGGACCGAGCTCAAGTTGCGCATTTATTTCGACGGCGCGCTTGCGGATGCTCGGAATTCCGTTCCCTTCGCCGTCACCGGCCGACCGGGGATCAAATCCGATGCCGTCATCCTCGATCCGCAACGCGAGGTCCGAACCGCGTCGTCCGATGTTCACGCGGGCGTGCTTCGCGCCGGAATGTTTGACGATGTTGTTGACCGCCTCCTTGAAGATCAGAAAAAGTTCACGGCGGATGTTTGAGTTCAGCACGATCCCGTCCTCGGCGTGCGACGCGTCAAACTGTAGCGCGATCCCGCACGCCGAAAAGCTGTCGCTGGCGAACCGCCGCATCCGCTGCGTAAGGTCCGAAAGATGATCCTTCGCGGGATTGATCGACCACACGATGTCGCTCATCGTGCCGACGAGTTCGTTCGAGACGTCGGTGATCTTCGACAGCGGCTCGGTCGAGCCATTTCCTTTCGACGCGGCGCGCGCGACCTCGGAAAGAATTGCGATCTGAGTCAGCGAGGCGCCGATGTCGTCATGCAGGTCGGTAGCGATCCTCGAACGGACCTGTTCGAGTTCGGCGAGGCGTTCCTCACGCGATTTCCTGAGCCGTTCTTCTGCCAGACGAGCGTCTTCGAGAGCGGCATTGACCTCGCGCAATCTGGCCGTCCGGTATCGGTAAAATGCGATGACGAGGATCGCCACGACGAACACCGACAGCGCGACGAACCACCATCGCGCCCAGATCGGCGGCAGGATCCTGAACGAGATCACCGCCGGAATTTCGCTCGGAACACCTTCGGAATTCACCGCGCGGACCATGAATTTGTACGATGCCGGCGAGAGGTTCGCGAACGTCACGCTGCGCTGTTCGGACGGCGCGCTCCAGTCAGCGTCGGCGCCTTCAAGCTTGTATTGATAGCGAAGCGACTCGCCGGCGCGGAAATCGATGCCGAAGAACTCGATCTGGACGTTGTTCTCGATGTGCGACAGCTCGCCGCGATCGGTCGCCAGCGAGCCGAGACTCGAAAGCGGCTGTTCGATTCCCGAGATCCGAAGGCTGCCGATGAGCACGCTTGGCGCGATCTGCGTGTCATCCGTCGTCGGTGTCAGCCGCGAAACGCCGCTGCTCGTCGCGAACCAGACGTTTCCGGCGCTGTCCTTCATCGAATCGACGACAAAATCGGCTGCCAGCCCGTCGTCGACCGAATAATGTTTGATGTGGCCCGATTCGGGCGAGTAACAATCGACGCCGCTTGACGTTCCGAGGTAGATCCGACCGAAATCGTCCTCGGTCAGCGTCCTGATATTGTTGCTCGAGAGGCCGTCCCGCGTCGTGATGTTCTTGAATTCCGGGATCTTCGCCGTCGTGTCGTCGACGCGCAGCAGGCCGTCGATCGTCGAGGCGATCCAAAGCCGGCCTTTCTTGTCGACATGAAGGTCGGGAAGAAGTCCTTCGGGCAACTTGTCGCCGGGCTCGAAATTGTCGAACCGCTCGCCGTCGAAGCGCGACAAGCCGCCTTCATAAAAAGTGATCCAAAGATTTCCGTAGCGGTCCTCGGCAAATGCCGACGGCGCTTTCCGCGGCGGCAGTCCGTCGGCTTCGGTGAAAGTCTCGAACTTGTCGCTGCCTTTTCGCAGCCGCGCGAGACCGTGTCCGAGACTGCTGACACCGCGCGTCGAAAGCCAGATGTCGCCCGACGAGTCCTCGAAGATCTGAAACATGCCGTTCGACTTCAGGCCGTCGGCGGTCGTGTAGATCTTTGACGGGCGCCGTCGGTCGAGTTGCTCGAAACTGGCGACACCGGAGAATCGATAGAGCGCCCCCGAAGTCAGCATCCAGAAATCGCCTCGCGAATCGACAAGCGTGAAACGCGATGTCCAGATATGCGCGATCTCGTCAGGAATGTCGGGATGCGCGAGCCTCAGCTTCGTCCCTTCGAGTTTCGTGATGTAGGTGTCCGAATTCGCAAAATAGACCGAGCCGTCGGGGCCCTGGTTGATCGCGCTGAAGCGGGAAGAATTGGCGCCGTCCTGTTTGCCGAACGTCACCATTCCGTGCCGGTCGAGTCTCGCAAGCACCGAATTGCCGCCGATCCAAAGGTTTCCGGCCGCGTCCTCTTCCATCCGCGACATCGATTCCGGCAGGCCTTCCGCTGCCGTGTGGACAATGAATTCGCCGTTTGAGATCTGAAACAAATGATCGCCGGCCGTGATCCACATGTCGCCGTCAGAACTCTGGAACAGCCTTCGGACGAGCGAAGTTTCCTTCGCTTCGATCTTGAGCGAGTAGATCTCGCCGCCGATTCTCGGCATCGGGATCGTGACGCCCGGACGAACGTCGATCGTCGTCGTCGGTTTCAACGGACGCGTCATCGATTGCTCGGAACCCTGAATGCTTACGATCGGTTCGGGTTTGATCACGAAGACGTCGCCGAGAAGTGTGATCCAGATACGGCCGCCGCGGTCCGGTTCCATCGCGACCGCGCCGTTTCCGCCATAGACTTCCTGTTCGAACTGGTAGGTGATGAGCCGGCCGTCGGGTAGTTTTCGCGAGATTCCCCAGCTCGTGAAAAGCCACAGCGAACCGTCGTCCGTTTCGGAGATCCGGAACGTCGAAAAGGTCGTGTGAGGTTTTTGCGGCACGTGCCACTCGACTTCCTCGAACTGACGTTTGCCGTCGGCGGTGACGAGCTTCAGCAGCGTTCCCGACGTCAGCCAAAGCGTACCCTTGCTGTCTTCGAAGAATGATCCGCGGGCGGCGGTGACGAATTCGGCGTTCAAGCTCGTCGAGCCGGTGCCGGTCAGGACGTTCTCGTCGGGATTGAAACGATAGGTGCCATTCGTCGTCGAGATCCAGTATTCGCCCTCGCGCGTCTCGTAGATCGACTCGACGCCGGGCGAGGTGTCGCCGATCTGATAGGTCACGAAGCGCGATCCGTCGAACCGCGACAGACCGTTTCGCGTACAGAACCACATGAAACCGCGCGAATCGCGGTAAAGGTAGTCGACGAAGCCGCTGCCGAGGCCGTCGACCGATGTATAACTCTTGACAGGCAGGCGTTCGGCGGAGATTCCGATCGCGGAAACGGCGACGATCAGCGCAGCGAAAACGATTCTGAGAATGGGCAACGACGGGGACATACCGGCACGAAAAACGCTTCATTATCGTGCGAATGGTGAAAATTGGCAATAACTCGCTCCATTTGGTAATTATTGATGAACGATGGGTCGAAAGCACGCTGAAGGCGAACATGAAGAACTGCCGAATTTTGCGAAAGTCAGTGAGAACCTCTATCGCGGCGGTCAGCCGTCGGCGGATGGGATCAGGCAGCTCGCGGAGATCGGGATCAGGACGATCATCAATTTCCGCGACGGCCAGAGATCGGTGATCCGCGAAAAAACGCACGCGGCAGTGCACGGGATCGAGGTCATCAACATGCGTCTCAGCAACTGGTTTGCGGCAAAGGACGACGAGATCCACCGGATCATCGACGTCATCCGCGATCCGGCGAATCAGCCGGTTTTCGTGCATTGCAAACGCGGCGCCGACCGGACCGGAACGGTGATCGCGATCTACCGGATGCTCGTTGAGGGCTGGACCGATCGCGAGGCGAACCGCGAGGCCAAGAGACACGGCATCGGCTGGTGGCAGATCTGGATGCGCGACCACATCAGGGCATATTACAAGCGGAATGGAATTAAGATTCAAGAATCAAGATTCAAGACGGAGCCTTCGGCCGATGATTAACGCGGTAGCGACAACAGTCAGGCTCCTTTCGTTTCTCTCGAGACTACTGCTGTTGGCGCTTGTGGGATCTTTGTTTGCCGCATGCAACTTTGGGGTGCCGGAAGAGTATTACGAAAAAGAGTTTGATCGGCTGGTGAAAGAATCACCGCGGTGGCGAGCAATTTACGAAAAATGCGATGGGATTCCAAAACCAGACGATTTCAAACTCGTCGGAAAACGGTTGGGGAATTCGCGCGTTCTCATTTCTCTCGGTTACAAATCAGGTTTCGATCAGTCCGACGTGTTCGAGTTCTTCGACGCAAGATTGAAATCCAGCGGGTGGACTTTGGAGGAAAATGGCAAAGGACTTAACTCGACGTGGAAGAAGTATCGCAACGCAAACGTGACTGTCGCCGTGTCTCATGGCTATTTCGCAAATGGCGGAAATGTAGGGATTGAGTGTATTTCTGAAGAGTAAAAGACCGGAAGATAGTGATAATGGAAGAACTGTTCGAAATCATCGAAAATTATCTCGCGGACGCGATCGAGTCGTTCCGCAATTACAAGAAACTGGCCGAGCGCGCGATGGAGCAGGTCTCGGACGACGAGTTTTTCGTCCAGATCGATCAGGAATCGAACTCGATTGCGCAGATCGTCAAACATATCGCCGGCAACCAGCGTTCGCGGTGGCGTGATTTTCTGACGTCAGACGGCGAGAAGGCCGACCGTCACCGCGACACCGAATTCGAGATCATGGAAGAAAGCCGGGCAGCCTTGATGGAATTCTGGGAATCGGGCTGGGCGACTCTCTTCGGCGCGCTCGAAGGGCTGACGGCCGATGATTTC
>JAKOSS010000581.1 GCA_029777145.1 Acidobacteriota bacterium
CTCCTCGTCCGACTGATCGACACCGCCGAATTTCAGCGACTGCGACGCATCCGGCAACTCGGGCTCGCGCATTTCGCGTATCAGGGCGCCGAACATTCGCGGTTCACGCACAGCCTCGGAGCGCTTCATCTTGCGACGCGAACGCTCGCAAAACTCGAACTCAGCTACAAGATCGATCCTGCGGCGCGGATCGCCGTCCGTTGCGCCGCGTTGCTCCACGACATCGGCCACGGCGCCTTTTCGCATGTCATCGAACCGATCCTCAAGTTTCGTCATGAGGAGTTCACGATCGACGCGCTCCTGAGCGACGAAACTGAAGTCGGACGCGTGCTCCGCGACTTTTCGTCCGAACTCCCGGAGAGCGTCGCGTCGATCATCCGCGGCGATTTCAAACCGCGTGCGCTGGCGCAGCTCGTTTCGTCGCAACTCGACGTCGACCGGATGGATTATCTTCTTCGCGACAGTCTCATGACCGGCGCAAAATACGGCGTTTTCGATCTCGAATGGATCATCAAATCGCTTGAGATCGATGAAGATAATGACCGGCTTTACGTCGCGGCGCGCGGACTTTACGCCGTCGAGGATTATCTTCAGGCGCGCTATTACATGTTTCGCCAGGTCTATTTTCACCGCACTCTGCGCGCCGCAGAGGCGATCCTGCAATCGCTTTTGAGACGTGCCTTCCAAGTCTTCAGCGAGGATCCGGCGCGGCTCTACGTGTCGCGCGAAACGGCGTTCGAGAAGATCCTGCGGCGCGAGCGGCTGAGCCTGAAAGAACATCTCGCGTTCGACGATCATGACGTGATGTTCCACATCAAACGCTGGCAGGGCTCCGACGATCCGGTCCTTTCCGATCTCGCCAAGAGGTTTCTGCACCGGCGTCTCTTCAAGGCGTTCGATCTCGACATGCCCGAAGAGCGCCGTGCTGACTTTGTCGCGCGTGCGGCCGAGATCGTCAAAGGCGCGGGTTTTGATCCGGAGTATTACCTGATCGAGGACAAGGCCGGCGATGTTCCGCATTATTTCTACGCGCGTCCGGATGCGAATTCAAAGGATCTGATCTTTGTCGAGGACGGATTCTCGAACCCGACGATTCGTGAGATCTCGAGCATCAGCGGCGCCGTCCGCGGCCTTCAGGAAGGCTATCGGATCCACCGGCTCTGCTTTCCAAACGAACTCAAGGACGAGATCGCCGCCTACTACCATGGCTAGTCTCCACCGAATCGCGACTGTCTCGATCCTCGCTCCCGTATTGGCGATGCTGTTCGGAACCGTCGCCGCGGCGTCCGGGCGAATCGCGCTGCTGCTTCCCGAGAAGACGCCGGTCGGCCTCTCGTTCACCGGACTCCTCAGCGAGAAACTCGAGTCCGAAACCCAGAGGATCATCGACCGGTCGCTCGCCGAATCGGCGTTTTCGGCGATGGACATCGAAACTCCCTACAACATGACCTCGGATCAATCCCGCAACCTCGCCTCGGCCATCGGTTGCGATTACCTGATCCTCATCAAGTCGGAGACGATCCCGCGATATTCGCTCGAGAAAAAGGAATACGTTGAATCGTACGCGGCGATCTATCTCGTGTCTGGGCGGACCGGATCTTTGGTGGATTTTCGACTGAAGAGCTTCAACGGCTTCAGGAAAGAAGAATCCGAACGCCTGCTGGCGGATTCGTCGACTGAAATCGCGACGTTGATCGCCGAGGCGATCGAAAAGACGGTCGGCGTCGGCGTCAAAGAGAAACGCTTTGTTGAAGTGCCTGAAGCGGGAACGCCGGAAGCGCTCGGGTTCCGCCCGCCGCGCCCGTATCGCCGCGTCAGTCCGGTTTATACGCGGACCGCATACCTCTACGGCGTCGCCGCGACAGTCGATGTCGAGATCGATCTCGACGAATCCGGCAACATCCGGCGGACAGAGATCGTCCGGTGGGCCGGATACGGGCTCGATGACGCGGTCAAGAAGGCCGTCACGGATATGAACTGGTGGGCGGCCGAACGCAACGGCGCCAAAGTCCCGACGCGGTTTGTGTTGCGCTACAACTTCAAGAAGATCGAGAAAGAGGATTGATTTTTTGGCCGCGAATTTCACGAATCACGCTAATCCGGCAAGGAATTCACGAAGTCCGTCGCATCTTGCAAACAAACGATGATTAGTGAGATCCGCGAAATTGTCGGCGAAAGAATTAACTCTTGTTTCCGAAAGCGAATGTTAACTGACAACTCACGCGGAACGCCGTTTCGTTTCGCTCGTATTATGCTTGTGGAATAAATTTCGGGTCAGGTGGTTTTATACAATAGCCCGACGATAACCATGAAACTGCAAGCCAACAGAATCTACGACCCGACTTTTGGACGCGACGCCCGGTCGGCCGCCGTTGTCCGTGAAGATCGGTACACGGTCCGGTTTGCCGAGACCGAGGCGGAGATCGACGAGGTGCTGAAGCTGCGCTTCGAGGTTTTCAATCTTGAACTCAACGAGGGATTCGAAGCTTCGTTCATCAACGAGCGCGACGAGGACCGCTTTGACCGCACTTGTTTCCATCTGATCGTCATCGACAACACGTCGGAAGAAATTGTCGGAACCTACCGCATTCGGACGATCGAAATGGCGGGCAGCGCGTTTGGGTTTTATTCTGCCGACGAATTCACGATCGAGAAGTTCCCGTACGAGGTACTCGCCGAATCGATCGA
>JAKOSS010000582.1 GCA_029777145.1 Acidobacteriota bacterium
CGGATAATCGCGGCCGAGCGCCTGCCACATCTCGGCGGCCGAGCGGACATAGTACTTCGTGCTTCCGAGCCGCGTGCGGGTCGTCTCGGCCATCGTCCGCCCCTCGCCGATGCAGAGCAGCACCTCGTGGGCGCGCGCGTCCTCTTCGTTGAGATAATAGGCGTCGTTGGTCGCGACGAGCGCGACGCCGGTCTCGTCGGCGAGTTCGGCGAGCTCCCGGTTCATCGCGCCTTCGGACTCGATCCCGTGATCCTGGATCTCGATGAAGAAATTCTCGGGCCCGAACGTGTCGCGAAGGAAACGGGCCGTCTCCGCCGCCCGTGCGCGGTTGCCGGTGGCGAGATAATGGTTGAGCGCGCCGTGTTCGCCGCCCGAGAGCGCGATCAGTCCGCCGGACCGCTCGGCGAGGATCTCCGTGTCGATCCGCGGCCGGTGATGGAAACCTTCGGTGAACGCCTTCGACGCCAGCCAGACGAGGTTCTGGTATCCCTCGAGATCCTGCGCCAGGAGGACCAGCGGATAGAACGGCTTCTCGCCAGGTTTGAGCGCGCCGGTGCGGTCGAACCGGCTCTCGAAGGTCAGCAGCGCCTCGTATCCGAGGATCGGCCGGAGCCCCTTGTCGCGCAGTTTGTTGTAAAAAGTGATGGCCCCGTAAAGGTTCCCAGAATCGGTGATCGCGCATGCATCCATGCCCGTTTCGGCGAGTTTCGCCGCGAGGGGCTTGATTTGGATTGCACTTTGCAAGAGGCTATAATCCGTATGCAAGTGAAGATGTACGAATTGGCCTGTCTGTGTCCTCTCGTTCGCGGTATTCGGCATTGCGTTCGTCTGTAGGAAGCTATGAAAAAAGTCTATCTTGAAACATTCGGTTGTCAAATGAATGTTTCCGATTCGGAGCGCGTGCTGACGACGCTCGCCGAGGACGGTTACGAGGTCACGGTCGACGAATCCGCGGCCGACGTCGTCCTGTTCAACACTTGCTCCGTCCGCGAAAAAGCCGAACAAAAGCTGTACACCCGCGTCGGCGAGATCCGCACCGCGAGGCCCGGGGACAAGCCGCTCATCGGAGTCCTGGGATGCGTCGCGCAGCTCGAGGGCGAAACGCTTTTCAAACGCGGCGCCGGGATCGATTTCGTGCTCGGGACGAAGGCCGTCGGCCGGGTCGGAAAGGCGATCGGCGCGACGCTCGACGGCGCTGACCGCTATCTCGATCTCGGCGACAGGGAAGCCGACTACGACTGGTCGGCAGGGAAGTCGCAGCGGACCTCTCCGTACGTCGCGTTCGTCCCGATCATCGAGGGCTGCAACAAGTTCTGCACCTACTGCATCGTGCCGTTCTCGCGCGGCAGGGAAAAGAGCCTGCCGGCGTCGGAGATCGTCAGGGAAGTTTTGCGTTTGCGGCGCGAAGGCGTGAGCGAGATCCATCTCATCGGCCAGAACGTCAACAGCTACCGGCCGCTGACCGATTCGGGGCTCGAGGATTTTCCGGGCGCGACGCCGTTCGCCCGGCTTCTGCGCGCGGTCGCCGCGACCGGCATGCCGCGGATCAAGTTCACGACGTCTTTCCCGCGCGATTTTCACCCGGATATCGTCGACGCCATCGACGAGCACGGGAATCTCTGCAACTGGGTCCATTTGCCGGTTCAGTCGGGGAGCGACAGGGTGCTTAAACTGATGCGCCGCGGGCACACGATCGAGAGCTATCTCAAGCGGATCGACCGCATCCGGAGTTCCCCGCGCGCGATCACGCTGACGACCGACATCATCGTCGGATTTCCGGGCGAGACCGAGGCCGACTTTGACGCGACGGTCGCGCTCGCCGAGCGCTGCAAGTTCGATTCGGCATACATCTTCAAGTATTCTCCGCGCCCCGGAACGCCCGCATACGAAATGGACGACGACGTCCCGCAGGCCGAAAAGACACGCCGTTTCCTGGCGCTCGAAAAGGTCCAGAAAGTCAATCAGGCCAACAGTTTCCGATCGGTTCTCGGGAAAACACTTAAAGTACTTGTTGAAGGCCGTTCGAGCCGCTCCGAGGGGACGTTCCGGGGACATTCGACATGCCACCGGTTGGTCAATTTCACGGCGCCGGACGACGCTCCCGGAAAAATCGTCGATGTTGAGATCACGGAATGCAAAACGAACACGTTGTTTGGTAAGATGGTGCCATCCGGCGGCGGAAGAATCTGAATGTTAGTCGAAGTCAAAATCGGGGCCCTGATCATGGATCCGAACAGCAACTCGCCGATCGTGGTGCTTAAGGGCGTCGATTCCGACACCGTGCTCCCGATCTGGGTCGGCGCGTTCGAGGCGAACGCGATCGCGCTTGAGATCGAAAAGATCGTTCCGCAGCGGCCGATGACCCACGATCTGATCCGGAACCTCATCACCGAGATCGGCCTGAAGGTTTCGCGCGTCATCATTTCCGACCTGCGGGAGAATACTTTTTATGCCGTCATCGAACTGACCGACGAAAACGGCAAGGTTCTGACGCTTGACGCGCGCCCCTCGGACGCGATCGCGCTCGCCCTCAGGGCCGACAGCGCGATCTTCGCCGAGCAGAAAGTTCTAGACATCTCTTCCGCGTCCACGACGCCGGAAACCGATCTCGAGTCCGAAACGCCGCCTCAGACCGAGGACTGGCCGGACCTGATCGGATAAGTTCACGACAATGATTATCGCAATCGCTAACCAAAAAGGCGGGGTCGGCAAAACGACCACGGCAATAAATCTCTCGGCGGCCTGCGCCATGGCCGGCAAACGCGTGCTTCTGCTCGACCTTGACCCGCAAGGCAACAGTTCGCTGTCGCTCGTCCATTCGGAGGAGATCAACGGCAGCGTCTACGAGCTCCTGACCGAGCTCAACGAGCCGTGGGACAACTTCATCAACAAGACGAAGGTCGACAAGCTCGACGTCGTGCCGTCGCGGATCAGCCTCGCGAAGGTCGAGGCGAAGCTCGTCGGCGATTTCGACGCGATCTTCCGGCTCCGCGACCGCATCGAGCAGATCCGGGACCGCTACGATTACATCTTCTTCGATACCCCGCCGACGCTCGGGATCATCACCGTCAACGCGCTCGTCGCGGCCTCGCACGTTCTGATCCCGATCCAGTCGAGCTATTTCGCGCTCGAGGGCACGGACGACCTGCTCGAAACGATCGAGAAGGTACGCGCGCGCCCGAATCCGGATCTCGATCTCTTGGGCGTTCTGGTGACGCTCTTTGACCGCCGGACGGCGCTCTCGAAGGACGTCGAGGCACATATCCGCAAGGTTTTCGGGAAAAAGGCGTTCAAGACCGTCATCACCAGGAGCGTCCGGCTCGAGGAATCGCCGGCGCACAAGGAATCCATTTTCAGTTACGCGCCGCGATCTTCCGGCGCCGAAGAGTACATGAAACTAAGCAAGGAGGTCATGCGCCGTGCCTAAGATCGGATTGCCGCTAGAGATCAAGATGCGCCACGACTCGCACTATGTCGAGGAGTTCGCGCGTACCCACCGAACGGTCGGTAAAGTGTTGCCGATCAACAAGATAGAGCCGAATCCCGAACAACCGCGGACGGAGATCGGCGATCTCAGCGAACTGTCGGCGTCGATCAGGCAGAAAGGCGTGCTCGAACCTCTCCTGGTCAAACCCGTGCCCGAGACCGGCATGTGGATGATCATCGCCGGCGAACGGCGCTGGCGGGCGGCGAATCTTGCCGGCCTCAAGGAAGTGCCGTGCATCGAACTCGACATCGACGAGCGGGCGATCGCGGAGATCGCGCTCATCGAGAACATGCAGCGCAAGGACCTGACGCTCTGGGAAGAGGCGGACGGCCTGGCGGCGCTGGCGAAAACGTTCGGCTACACGCACGACGAGATCGCGAAGAAGATCAGCAAGAGCCGGACGTCGGTGACTGAATCGATGACGCTTGCCGGCATCCCGGAAGACATCCGCGTCAAGTGTGCGGGCGCGGGCATTTCGGCGAAATCGACGCTCCTCGAGGTCGCGCGCCAGTTCGACGATGCGGCGATGCATGCCTTTGTCGACGACATCGCGGCAAAGAACCTCAAGCGCGACGAAGTCCGCAGGGCCGCGCGGCCCGAAAAGGCAAAAGCTGCTTCTTCAAAGGAAACCGCGCCGGCCCAAAAATTCCGGTACGCCTCGAAAGAGAGCGGGTTCAACCTGACCTTGAGTTTCGACGGGGACGAAGCGCCCGAGCGCAAGCAGATCCTGCAGGCGCTCAAAGAGGTCTTCGACAAGGTCAAGGCCGGTGAAGCGTCTTAAGCACCTGTAACATAATCTTTATTATCAGACGCGGCGAATATATTTCCCTCAGACCAATTTGTGATTTGGGATTTGGGAATGGGGATTGGCGATTCGCGATCGCGGATACCCGAATTAATTGAAGCGTGAGGCTGGAACCGGAGTCTTATCGCCTCCGGCGCTCAGTCGAGACGGAACAAAGCGTCCGATGCGCAAATGCACTTCTCCTCGATCCTGAAAAGGCCGTTTACGCGGAACTTCTCCAGTCGAGACCACGACTTGCCTGCGTCTTTCGTGGCGTAAATATCACCGCTACCTGTCTTCGCATAACGGGTTTCACGTGACTTGAAACAGAAGCGATCAAAGTAATTCAGTCCGGGTTCCTTGTACCCCGGCGAGTCCTGCGCCTTAAGAAGCGTACAAAACGTCGCGCCGTAATCCTCGCTCTTGAGGATCATTCCGTTCGTATAGCTGACCCATACATCTCCGCCCGGTAACGCTCCCACGCCGATCGGCTTGAAGTCCTGTTTCGGAAATGAATCCCGGTCGATGCACGGCGATTTCAGATCGCTCCGTTTCCAGGACCTCCCGTCGTCGATCGAATAGAAGACGTCACCGAGTTCCTCGCCGATCGCGACGGCGGACATCTTGCCGGTCGGCTCTAACCGTGAAATCTGCCCGTTACCTTCCCGAACGAGATTTGTCCGGACCCAATTGCCGGACTTGTTCTCGAGCCGGAAAACGCTCTTCGAGTAAGCGAAAAGCGCGCGTTCGACGGGTGCCGGCCGGCCGGCCCTTTCGCCCGTTCCGATAAGGATCGTTCCCGTGCCGAGGACGGAAATTGCACTGACGAAACCATTGAATCCATCGCCGGGGCTCACGCCGGTCCATGTACGCCCGCCATCCTGTGTTCTGAACAAACCGGATGACATTGTCGCCCACCCGTTTTGACGGTCCCGAAATGCCATTCGATCAATGACGTTCCGGCCGGATTCGTCCTCGGTCGCCGAACGGATCGGAGTCCATGTTCGTCCGCCGTCTTCCGTCATCCAAATGTTCGGTCCGCTCGCAACCCAGCCGATGCGGGAGTCAAGGAACGAGAAAACCTGTTCTCCGGAAACTCCGTCAGGAAGATCCGCAAACCGGGTCTCGCGCCCGGACATTTTGCCTTCGACGAACCTGACTTCATCGATAAAGAGCCTGTAGTTTGCGTTGCTCAGCTGCGGCGCGACCTCGAGCTTCGACGGATATCCGAGCATTTCGTCGAATTCCGCCTTCACCCGGGAGCCGTTCGAGAGTTCCGTGCCGATCAGGTCGAAGATCATCTCGATCGTCTCGAAGTCCGAATATAACGACGTCACGTTTGTGCCCGTGCGGTCGACGATCTCGATCCCAATGGACTTCCCTTCGCGAACCCTGATCTTGACCGCGTTGGCAGCAGGCACGGGACTGTGTGACCGTAATCGGACGGTCATGTCGTAGTCAGGAGATCCATTCTCCCGCCATTTCGAACGATTCCGGTCGATGTCCTCAGCGGTGATGTTCGTCGAAAGAACATTGCTGTTTTCCTGCGAATGTCCGTTCTGCTTCGCGACATCCGTCCCGACGCAACCCGAACTCATCAAAATCAACGAAAGTACGATCGCAAGGTTCCTGATCGGCATATTGTCACCGTCACTTCCGAAGAAGTCGTTTCGGGCGAACCGCGGGTCTCGATCCGCAGTCGGCGCCATCGTCGTCGCCGGTAAACTTCCCTTCTTTCGTCCGGCCTCTCATTCCCGAGCCGGCTTTCCCGTGTCACCGGTCGCGGTCCGCGCCGGCGGCGGTTATCTGCTCCAAAAGACGTTTCATCGTTGCCGAAGCCCGCTTGTCGGCAACGACCTCCTGATATTTCTGGCAGATCGGCATATGTTGGTCAAACTCGTCCCATTTTCGCTGAACGACGAGCGTGTAGGCGAGTTTGCATTCGGCTGAATAGACCGCTGAATTGTCGGTCCGGTAATGATACCGAAAGATCGGCAGCGACTCGCGGAGCATCTCTTCGGCGATCTCGAACCTGGCCTTGCCGGTCGCGGGCAAGATCGCCCGGTAATACGCATCGTGAATGCTGGCGGCGTATTCCGGCAGGATGAGGGCGGCGGTGTATGCCTCCAGCATGTACGCCAGGTTCAGATTCCTGGGGTTCGTGTCCCGCATCATCATTATGGCCCGCATCAGCAATTCGGCGCGCTCGTCATCAGTCTTTCCGATCACGCCGTAGGCGTAGAACAGGTCTTTGGCAACAAGCTCGTGCCATTCACCGAATGCTTGCTTGCGCAATTCAAGCGCCCGCAGCGAGTGAAAGAGCCCGCGGGATTCGAACTCAGGTTGTGCCTTCCCTGCCATCAAAAAGACCTCCGCGAACTTATGGTGAAGTTCGGCCGCGACGTCGGGCTCTTCGGCAAATTCGGTGTCGATCTTGTCGCTCAGGTCTTCGAGCGCGCCGATCACCCGCGCCTGGCCTCTGTACTTCGCCCCGTCCGCGTACCAGGCCGGATTGCCGTAGGCGATGATCTTCGACATAAAGGCCGTGATCTTCTCGGCCTTGGCCCGCTCGGTCTTGGAGCGCACGCTCTCTATCTCGGCAATGTTCCGGGCCGATTCCGCCACCGCTGCCTGAGCCCGGGCGACGTTCGCCTGCCAGATCGCGATTGCCGCCCCGGTGATCAGACTGGCGACAACAATCGCTCCTGCCGCTACAC
This sequence comes from Acidobacteriota bacterium, assembly GCA_029777145.1. The sequence goes on from JAKOSS010000582.1 coordinate 6,989, forward strand.
CTATCTTATTGCGTTTAATGAACTTACGAAGACGATAGGAAACCGTCGCCGTCCGTGCCTCGACGGGTTGTCCGTCGACATACCGCCAAATGTCGGCGGCGAACGCGTCGGCACTCCGATACCGGTGTTCGGGTTCCGTGCTCATCGCCTTGAGGATGATGTTGTCGATGTCGCCCCGCAGTTCCGCACTCCGTGACGGCTCGGCACACGTCCGGCTCGGGAGCATCGCGTCACTGCCGCCGACGCCGCTCGCGCCCGAAACGAACGGATGAATCTCGGTCAGCATCTTGTACAGGACGACCCCGAGGCTGTAAATGTCGGCCGTCGTTTTCGCCGGCGCGCCATTCTTCTGTTCGGGAGAAGCATACTGCGGCGTCAGGGCGATGTTCAGCGTGTCCGCCCCGGAGTGCGCGTCAAGAAGTTTCGATACTCCGAAATCCAGAAGCTTCGGGGTGCCGTCGGCGGTGACGAGGATATTCGACGGTTTCAGATCCCTGTGAATGATGAGATTTTCGTGGAGCACCGCGACCGAAGCACAGACTTTGGCAAACAGTTTCAGCCGGTCCTTGAGAGTGAGGTCATTTTCGGCACAATACCGGTCGATCGGTACGCCGTCGACGAATTCCATCACGATATACGGTATGCCGTCGCCGGTCGTGCCGGCGTCGAGGACGCGGGCAATGTTCTGGTGATCAAGCTTCGACTGGATCCGGATCTCGCGCTTGAAAAGTTCGCGGACGCTTCCGGCGTTGAATTCCCTCCGTAGAAATTTGATCGCGACCGATTGTTCGAACTTCCCGTCGGTCCGGCGTCCCAGAAAGACCGACCCCATGCCGCCGGTCCCGAGTTCACGAACGACCTCGTAGGAACCGATCATACTGCCGATGACGCCGGCTTGCCCGCCATCACCGTCAAGCAATTCGGCCGACAAACCGCTTGCCGGAAGCGACATGAAACCGCCCGCGTCGGGCTCGAGCGCGAGCAGCGCCTCGACCTCGCGGCGGACATCGTCTGCGACCCGCGCCCCGTCAAGCAGCGTCCGGCGCCCGTCCGCATCCAGCGTCAGGGCGTCGGAAAGCAATTCCTTGACGGTCTGCCATGAATCAGCCTTTGTCGCCATAGTTTGGGGATAGCCCGCATTGAAATGCGCCAAACCTTCCTGAATTCGGACAACAAAACCTTCAGCCGTTCAATTCACGATAAAGCCACAGCCTCGCGGATTCCCATTCCCTGCCGACCGTGCGCTCGGAAGTCCCGAGCGCTTCGGCGATCTCGGCATTCGTCATCCCGCCGAAAAAACGCATCTCGACGATCTTTGCTTGCCGCTCGTCGATCTTTGACAACTGATCGAGCACGTCATCGATCGCAAGGATCGCCGCCGCCCGCTCCTCGACCGCGACCTGGATGTCTTCGATCGAGAAGTGAACGAAGTTTCCGCCGCGTTTGCCGGTCGCGCGTTTTCGCGCGTGGTCGACCAATACCTGACGCATCAGCCTCGACGCAATGCCGTAAAAATGGTGACGATCTTGCCATTCGACGCTGGCCTGCCCGGAAATTCGCATGAAGGCCTCGTGCACGAGCGCCGTCGGCTGCAGCGTGTGGTCCGCCCGCTCGCGCGACATGATCGCTCGCGCCTGGCGCTTCATCTCGTCGTAAACGAACGGCAGCAGGCGTTCCTTGGCATCGCTCGCGCCGCGGTTCCACTCGAGAAGAAGCTGGGTGATTTCCGAAGAAGCGTCCTCTTGCATAACAGAGGCGAACAACGACGCTCGCCGTGTTCGGAATTTTATCGATTCTCGCCCAAAAAAGAAATTCGTTTTTTTGGCGGACTTGCGCGTGCGTTCACGCATTTGTCTGAAAAGGCCCAAGTCCAATGTCTATGAAGAAGAACTTCCGAGAGCGAATCGTACTGATGTCAACAGCCGGCCTGATCGCCTTCGCCGCGTTAGGTTTCCGTTTCTTGCCCGTCGTTTCGTCAGAAAACGGACCGGCGGCGAACAACAAGTCTGCAATGCCCGTCACCGTCGTTGCAAAAGGACGGGGGTTTCCAAGGATCAGTTTCGCGGACGGCCAAAACGTCTCGTTGGGCGCTGAACGTGATGCGTCGGGTCCCGGGCTGGTCGCGATGGCCACCGCAGATTTCGATTCTGACGGCGTCGATGATCTCGTCGCCGTCGACAAAACCGGAGCGGCCCGCGTCTTCAAGGGAAACGCCGCGGTCATCGACCCCGTCACTGAACCCGGATCCAACGGCGACGCGACAGGCGAGATCCTTCTCGATGTCGGAAGGTCGATATCGCTTCCGATCGTTCCTGACTTTTTCGAGGCGGGTGATTTCAATGCCGACGGGCACGCGGACATTCTGGCGGCGGCACGGGGCGGCACCGTCGTCTATTTGGCTGCCGGCGACGGAGCCGGCGGATTCACGGAACTGTCTGATTTTGGTGTCGGAGGGTCGATTACCGCACTCAGGACGGGCGAGATCGGCCGGGCGGACCAACAAGCGGACCTCGCCGTGGCGGTCCACGACGGGGATTCCAGTTTCGTGGCGGTTTACGAGCATCCGACTGGCGCTTTTGCCCGACCGCCGGAACGCGTGAAACTCAGCGCACCGGCGACCGATATTGCTTTGGGGTTCCTCGAATCAGACAGCTTCGCGGACATCGCCGTCGCCGCGGGAAACAATCTTACCGTCATCCGCGGCCGCGGGCAGGTTGATCCTTGGGACATGATCGACGGCTCGGGAGTGACGCGTCCGGCGCCGATCGTCGAGACCCGCCTGCTGCCGTTCCAGATCGCCGGGTTAGAGATCGGGTATTTTACCGAACGCCGGGGCCAAAGCCTGGTGATGGTCTCGGCGGCCGGCGACGTGTTCACGCTCGATATGAAGGGGATCGCGCCGGCGCCGCTTCCCGCGCGCGGCACACTGACGCGGATCGACACTCCCAAACCGCCGACCGAAGCCCTCCGCGACGGCCGAAAATTCTCGAGCTTCCTTGAGTACCGGGAACCGATGAGACGGCTGAACGACGATTCCGAGCTGATGTTCCATCTCGAGCTCATTCCGGGTGATGTGACCGATATCGATGCTTATCGGGTCGGACTCGCCGAAAAACGGGCGGCGGCCCTCGCGGAGATGTCTCCGGAGGCCCGCGCCGCGAGAACGGAAGTCGAACGGAAGGACGCGGAGCGTTCGAAACTACTGGCCATTACCGGTTTTCTCGACGCCGTCTCGCCCGGACCGGCCGCCGCCCTCGCACGTTGGGAACTTAAAAAGATCGGCGGCGCTCCGCAGCTCGGCGTCATTTCCGCGACCGGTTTTTCACGGAAGCTCACAAAGCTGCGGGTCTCCGATTCAGGACGCGACGAACTCGCAGTGATCGATCCGGCAACCAATCGCGTTCATCTTCTGATCCGCGAAAACCTTCGCCGGACGGCAGATCCGGCCGCGACCGAGATCGTCTCGCTCGACTGTCCGTCCGCTCCGCTTGCGGTGATGCCGATGCGGCTGAACATCGATGGGGTCAGTGATCTCGTGATCCTGCAAGAGGGCGCGGCCGTACCCTCCGTGGTCCTGAGCGTTCCGGCGGCGACCTTTACCGTCACGACGCTGGCCGACGAGGACGACGGGTCGTGCGACGCATCGTGTTCGTTGCGCGAAGCGATCGACGCCGCAAACAACAGCGCGGGGACAGACACGATCGAATTCGCCGTGACCGGCCCGATTCAGCCCTCGGCCTCACTTCCGGAGATCGAATTTCCGGTTACCATAAACGGGACAAACGCGCCGGTGCCGCTGGTGGAGATCAATGGCTCCTTTGCGCCGCTCGGTTCCGCGGGGATCCTTATCAACGCCGCGAATGTGGTCGTGCGACGCCTCTCCGTTACCGGTTTCCGCCAGGATCAACCTGATCCCGAAGGGCCGAGCATCGGCGGTCAGGGAATCACCATCTACAATTTCGAGGGTTCGACGCTGGCCGCCTTCAATCGCATCGAGGGCTGCTACCTCGGCACCGATTTTGGAACGGCGGATCGCGGCAACGAATCATCCGGGCTCCAGATCTTCGATTCCGACAACAACGTCATCGGGGGAAACACCGCGGCGGCCCGAAACGTCATCTCGGGAAACGGCCGCGGCGAGATTCGCGGCAGCACCATCGACGCGCCCGGAATCCAGATCATCGACGGGCGTTTCACGACGGTTCGCGGCAACTATATAGGCACCAATTCGTCCGGAACGGCTCCGCTTCCGAACAGCATCGGGATGTTCGCGGTCGGATCGAACAACGAATACGGTGGTGATCCCGCAGGTTCGATGAACGTCATATCCGGCAACCGGCACCTCACGGCGTTCATCGAGAATGTCGAAGATCCGAATCCGTGTTTCGGTGTCGGTATCTATGAAGTCTCGGCGCTGAACGAAACGACCGGCGAATGGATCACGCACGACAACCAGATCAAGGGCAACCGTGTCGGCACCAACGCGAACGGAAATGCGGCTGTCGGCAACTGCCGCACCGGCATTACACCAGTCCGCGCCATTCGACGGTGATCGGCTCGATCACGCCGGCGGGCCGCAACCTCGTTTCCGGCAACGATGAGGGCGGAATATACTGCACGCTCGCACCGCCTCTGGTAGTCGTGCCATACCCTACCGTCCGGGATCTGCGGTCGCCAACCGGGGACGGCGGGACGCCGCCGCCCGAGGGGTTCTGCCGAATTGAGGGCAATGATGTCGGGACCGACGCGACGCGGCTTTTCGCCATCCCCAATACCTACAATCACCTTTTCCTTCAACAGGGACTCAACTTTCTGAACCCGGCCGGCGGTCTGGGGGTCGACAATTCGAACACCTTTTCAACCATTGGGAACAACGGGGGGACCTCGGCCAACAGCTGCACCGGGTTTTGCAATCTTGTATCGGGTGAGACCACGACCGCACCCGGAGCGGTATCGTTCGGCGATCCGGGAATCGTCGGGAACGGACACGAAGGAAGTATCGGAATCTACAACAACTACGCGGGGGTGAACTACACCGGGACCTCGGCGATACCGAACGGAAACGGAATTGACTCAAGTACGAGCTACGAGGCGGTCAGTACGACCGTTGGAACGGTCGCGACCGGTCCTGGCGGGTCACGAATTTCGCTTGGAAACCTCGCTTCAGGCAACCGGAATGTCGGGATAACGGTCAATCCAAGCGCGACCGGCAGCTACGCGATGGTGCGCGGAAACCTGGTCGGCACCGACCGCACGGGCCTCACCGCTCTTCCAAATGGAGGCGGCGGCATTGACACCTGGGGAAGCGTCGGCGGGATATTCCTGGTCGGCGGCGCCGAAGCCGACGAGGGAAACGTGATCGCCGGAAATACTGGTTATGGGCTGAGCATCAACGGCAGCGGCGGGTCGGCGGCGACCCGCAACAATCGAATCGGCGTCAATCTGGCCGGCGACGCGCTCGGCAACGGCGGCGACGGTGTCATTCTCAAAGATCAGTTCAATTACATCGGCGATGTCGGGGCCGGGAATATCATCGCTAATAACGGAGGCAACGGTGTCACGGTCCGACGCGCGTTCGGGAACTCGGCGAATCCCCGCGGAAACCGTATCAAATACAATTCGATATACAACAACGGCGGCCTCGGCATTGATCTTTCGGCCGACACGACCACGCCCGTGACCGGTGACGGCGTCACGCCGAACGACTGCGGCGACGCCGACAGTGGACCTCACGGGCTGCAGAACTTCCCCATTCTGACCGCGCCGGTCTTCAACAACGACGGGACAGTAACCGTCGGAGGGGCGTTCGGAAGCCTGCCCTCGACGACCTACACACTCGATTTCTACTCGAACTCGCAAGCAGACCCCTCGGATTACGGGGAGGGCGAGACCTATATCGGTTCGGCACAGATGACGACCGATGTCGGCGGCATCGCGTCATTCCTCTGGACGTCGACCGGGACGGTTTCATCGGGCCTGAAAATCACGGCCACCGCTTCCGACATTGACGGTAACACGAGCGAATTCTCCTGTTACGCCGGCCGGTGCTCGATCTTTGACGCGACCCTCGACGCACAGCTCGAAGCCGCCCGCGCCGTTGCCGGCGGCGGGTGTCAGTTCGGCATTACCGTAAACCTCGAGACCGACGAATCGGACCCGAATCCCGGCGACGGAATCTGCGACGTCGACCTCGGTACGGTCGGCCCGCAGTGCAGCCTGCGGGCTGCGATCGAGACGGCAAATGCCGTTCCGGGCGCAGACTTCATACGCTTTGACCTGACTCCTTCGCGGAGGATCATTTTTCCGACCACATCGCTCCCGCCGATCACGGAACGCGTCAGCATCACCGGGCAGGACGGGCTGCCGCCCGACCGGCCGGCGATATCACTCGATGGTTTCGTTACCTCGCACGTCGTGACCGGTCTCGTTTTCGCCGCCGGGAGTGACGGTTCATCGGTCAGGAATCTGCGGGTTTCCGGATTTCTCGACGGGATCGTACTTGAAAGCAACAACAATACTGTCGAAGACTGTTTCATTGGTACCGACATTGTCGGCGGACCGCCTGAAAGAGAAAGGGCACAATGGGTCGGTGTGACGGTACGTGGGAACGGCAACACTGTCGGTGGCGCGGGCGGCGGTAATCTGATCAGCGGAAACAAGTTTGACCAAGTGGTGATTGAGGGGCCCAACGCAACCGGAAACAAGGTTAAGGGAAACAGCATTGGATTTTACGACGACGGTGAATTTGTCGCGGACGCCCGGTCACCTAATGGGATCCGGCTCGACGACGGCGCGTCAAACAACGAAATCGGCGGCGGAACAGCCGAAGAGCAAAACGATATCACTGCCGTATTGTATGCGATCGACCTCGCGAACGGTTCAAACGGGAACACGGTACGGAGAAACGTGATCCTCTATTCGTCCTACGGAATCTACATTGGAAGTTCGTCCGACAACGTGATTGGCGGGCAAATAGGCGAGAATGCGGACGAGAGCGACGCCAACCTGTTTGACCGGAACCTCATTGGCGTCGCGGTCTCGAATGACGCGGCCGGCAGTGTCCGTTCGGCGAACAATAAGATCTTTGGGAATATCTTCGCGGTCTTTGATTCAAAGAACGCGCCGACAGACACGATCGGCGTTTCGGTCGTAAATGCGGACAACACTTCGATCGGCAGCGATCAAGCCGGGTTCGGAAACTTTTTTGGCGATCAATCGGTTGCCGGTATCTTGATCGACAAGTTGGCCGCAGGCACCATCATTCAACGGAATTTCATTGGGCTGAACGCCCTCGGCGCACCGAGGCCCAATTTGGATGGGATCCGCTTGGGTGGGTCGGGCACACAGGTTGTCGGCAACGTGATTTCCGGAAACACGGAGGCCGGAATCAACATCAACAAACTTGAGAACAATGATCCGGAACCAACTGGAAATCTGATTCAGAACAACCGGATCGGAACAAACAATTCCGGTACGGGCGCGGTTCCGAATGACACGGGCATCAATATCGACGGAAACGCCAACACCGTGACCGGCAATCTAATTTCGTCGAACCGCGTGGTGGGCGTCTCGATTTTGGGCAATCAGAACGTCGTTTCGCAGAACAAAATTGGGATCGAGATCAATAGTACTTCCGCCCTGGGCGAGCAGACCGCGGGGATTTCGATCGGGGGTGCGGCAAACATCCTGGAGGGAAACACTATATCGGGAAACCTTCTTTTCGGCGTCCTCATCGCCAGATTCCTTGATACTGTGCCCGCGCCGGACGGAAACGTTATCCGCGGCAATCTAATCGGCACAAACGGCGCGGGGACCGAAGCCATCCCCAACGGCCAGGACGGCATTCACGTCAGAGCCGCGACGAATACTCTTATCGGCGGGTTTGGCCCAACCCCTTCCGGACGGAACATCATTTCCGGCAACGGAGGACACGGGATCATTCTTCGGGACCAGGCATCGCAGACGCGAATATCCGGGAACTATATCGGAACGGCGGCCGACGGGGTGAGTCCGCTTGGAAACACCGGCAACGGGATCTTTCTGCAGAGTGGCGTGGGCGCGACCAAAATCGGCGGACAAGAACCGAATGCGGGAAACACTATCGCGTTCAACGGCAAGAACGGAATTCTCGCAGCGGCTGATGCGGGCAACAACAACATCATCGACCCGAACAGGATCTTCGGAAACACCGAGATGGGCATCGACATCGGCGAAGACGGACACACACCGAACGATCCGCTGGATGCCGACACGGGACCGAACAATCTGCAGAATTATCCGGAAATCGTTTCGAAAGAGATCGTCAGCGATGAATTGATAATTGGCTTCAAGGTTGATTCCGCGCCGGAGAATTCGGCTTACGGCTTGAGCGGTATCTACATCGAGTTTTTCAAAGCCGATGCGTCGGGTGAGGGCGAGAGGTTCATCGGCTTTGCCTATTACACGCTTGCCGACTACAACGGCAGTCTGGCCGGAATAAAGACGGTGAATCTCGGCAATATCAACACACTCGGAATAACGCCGGACGACCCGATTACCGCAACGGCGACCGACGCGAGTGGGAATACTTCGGAGTTCACGCCTCTCCTGAGTCCGACGGCGTCGACCGTTTCGGTTTCAGGGCGGATCATGACGGCCAACGGATTGCCTGTCAGAAACGCCTTGGTGACGTTGACCGGTACTGACGGCCGCATCGCGACGGTCAGGTCGTCGAGTTTTGGATCGTACAGGTTCGATCAGGTCGGCGTCGGCGAAACCTACGTGCTATCGGTCGCGGCGAAGCGATACGTCTTCCAGCCGCGCGCGTTCGCGGTCGACGACGTCCTTACCGATTTCGACCTCGTCGCCGATCCGTGATCGCCGCGTTTCGATTTTTGATTTTTGATTTTTGATTTTGGATTTCGGATCCGCCCTCATCCGCCCGACCGCCGCTCAATTGACTTGAATCACGGCGGCGCCGCGGATGGCGTCGTGTTTGAGATCGATGAGCGCGTCGGGCAGGCGCTCGAACGGGTACGTGATGATGCTCGTGCGGACGCCGGCGCGCACCGCCTCTTCGAGAAATTCGTCGCCGTCGGCGCGGGTGTTGTTCGCCACCGAACGGATCACGCGCTCGCCGTAGATAAGCTTGTATTCGAATTCGGGGATCGGGGACATATGGATCCCGCCGAGGACGAGGACGCCGCCTTTCCTCAATGCGGCGAGCGCGGGCGGAACGATGTC
>JAKOSS010000583.1 GCA_029777145.1 Acidobacteriota bacterium
CGGAATCCGAGGTGCCGCGCGGCGAACTCGAAGCGATCCTCGCCGAATCGCTCAGTCTTGCCGAATCGAAAGGCGTCCGCGGCAAAGAGATCACGCCGTTTCTGCTGTCGGAAATGTCCAAACGCAGCGGTGGCCGGACGCTCAGATCGAACATCGCATTGCTTGCGAACAACGCTCGTGTCGCGGCGCTCGTCGCGGCCGAACTCAATTAGTCGCCTTCATCTTTTCATCAAGCTCCGCCATTCGTTTCCGCGCGACTTCGGCCTCCGCCGTGTTCGGAAAGCGGCGAACGATCTCGGCCCACGCGTCGCCCGAGTAATGCAGTTTCCGTGTCGCGGCATTGACGACAAAGTTCACGCCGAGACGCCGGTAGCGGTCAAGCCCCGAATAATTGAGCAGATATCCGTAATAGACCGGTTGGTCGGTGACGGATCTGAGACGCTTGTTCGCCTGCTCGGTGAGTTTCCTGGCGGCCGCCTCCGACACCTCAGCGAACACAAGCAAGACCCGTGCGCGCTGCGTCGAGTTCGGGAACATTCCGAGGAAGATCCGCGCCGATTCGAGTTGGTCGAATCCGTCGAGAGTGAGCAGGTTTCTCAATAGTCTGGCTTCGTCCTCGGCGGAGCGCGTCGCGAGCGCATCGCGTTGGATCCATCCGCTCGTGCGTTTCGTGATAGAGACCCGGACAAACGAGACGCCGTCGGCCTGTTTCGACGCGATGATCGTGACTTCCCGGCCGCGGCGGAGACGGCGCAGCGTCTTCCCGAAATAACCGGGTTCGTCGCGGACGACTGCCAGCCGCGGATCGATGACCACGGCCCGAACGGACTTCGGGCTTCGAATCGAGCGCTGGGCATCGACAACGACGGAAAGCGCGAAAAATAGAGATAGGAATACAAAGGTTCGTTTCATGAGGAACTCCGTGAGTTTGGTATGCCGGCATTCGCCGGTCGTGAGATTCAGCGTCCGGTCTTGATCCTGGCCGCGACGCCCGAATGATGAAAATGACAGATCGCCAGCGCCAGTGCGTCGGCGGCGTCGTGAGGTTCCGGTACCGACTTCATTCTGAGGAGAAGACGGACCATTTCCTGTACCTGATGTTTTTCAGCGTTGCCGTAACCGACAACTGTTTGCTTGACGAGTCGCGGACTGTATTCCGCGATCTCGAGCCTTTCGCGTTCGCCGGTGAAAAGGACGACGCCGCGCACCTGCCCGAGTTTGATCGCGACCTTTGCGTTGGCCGCATAGAACGCTTCTTCAACCGAGAGCACGTCCGGCCGGAACTTCGCGATGACTTCCGCGACGCCGTCTCCGATCCGCAGCAGACGTTTCGAGAATGCGTCCCGCGGAGACGACTTCACCGTTCCGAAATCGACCAGTGAGTATTTCAGCTTCTCGCCTTCAATGACGCCCCAACCGAGGGTTTCGCTTCCGGGATCGATTCCTAAAACACGCATTCCATTTCGAATGTGGGGTTTGGGAATTGGGATTTTGGGGTGGCCGTACCTTTGCGGCACATCCGCATTCCCCAATCCCCAATCCCCAATGCCTTCATTCCATCTCGCTTTCGTCGATATCGAAGTTGGCGTAGATCTTCTGGACGTTGTCGTTGTCGTCGAGGGCGTCGTAGAGTTTGAGCATCGCCTTCGCGTCGGCGCCTTCGAGTTTGATGTAATTCTGCGGGATCATCGAAAGCTCCGAAGCCTGCGGTTCGATCCCGGCGTCGCGGATCGCCTGATCGACGACATGAAAATTCTCGGGCGCGGTGTAGATCTCGAAAACATCGCCTTCGTCCTTGAGGTCGTCGGCGCCTGCCTCGATCGCAAGTTCGAACAATTCGTCTTCGGATTTCGCTTCCTTGTCGACGATGATCAGGCCCTTTTTGTCGAACATCCACGCGACCGATCCGGCTTCGCCGAGGTTCCCGCCGTTCTTCGAGAAAAGATGCCGAACTTCCGCGACGGTGCGGTTGCGGTTGTCGGTCATCGTCTCGACGAGCATCGCGACGCCGCCGATCCCATATCCTTCGTACGTGATCTCGTCGTAGCTTACTCCTTCAAGTTCGCCGGTACCGCGCTTGATCGCGCGATCGATCGTATCGTTGGGCATATTTTGCCCTTTGGCGTCGTTGACCGCCTTTCGCAGACGAGCGTTCGAATCAACATCGCCGCTGCCGCCGGTGCGCGCCGCAACGGTGATCTCCTTGATCAGTTTTGTAAAAATCTTGCCGCGCTTGGCATCGAGCGCGCCCTTCTTATGCTTGATTGTATGCCATTTCGAATGTCCGGACATGTACAGTGTTCCCTCGGTTGAGTTAAAGAAAACGAAAGTATATCGCGGGACGCGGAACGATGACAAGAACGTCGGATTTGGGATTTGGGAATGCGGATTTCGGATCTCTGAACTTTCAAATCTCAAGTCTCAATTTTCAACTATTCAGCAATGAGAATTACCTTGGAACAAATCTGCCGCATTGGCTTAACATTTCAAGCGTTTCGTGGATAATCAGGTTAATCGCTTAATTCCCAAGAAACATAATGATCAACCACCAACAATTCAACTGGGATTCGATCCCGTTCGAGAACGTCGGAGAGGGCATCGAGCGGCAGATGGTCGTCGGTGAGCACTTGATGATCTGCCGGTTGCGGTTCGCGCCGAACACTGTCACGCCCGCTCACGAACATCCGCACGAACAAATGACGATCGTCGAAAAAGGCCGGGTCCTGTTCACGCTCGGCGACGACGAAAAAGTCGTCGGTCCGGGCGACGTCCTGCACTTCCCTTCGAATTTCTGGCACGGCGCGACGATGCTCGGCGAAGAAGTGATCCTGATCGACATATTTTCACCGATCCGCGAGGATTTCCTAAACAAATGAGACGCATAACGATCTTGATTCTGGCGCTTCTCCTGCCCGTCGCGGCGATCGCGCAGACAAAGCAGGAAGTACTCGACGCGATGAAGCAGGCGACCGCGTTCTTCTCGGCGAAAGCTTCGATCCGCGGCGGTTACGTGTGGAACATTTCCGAGGATTTCAAACGTCACTACGGCGAGATCCCGGCGCGCAATTCGCAGATCTGGGTGCAGTCGGCGACGCCATGGGTCGGCATGACGATGCTCGACGCGTATGAGGCGACCGGCGACAAGATCTATCTCGACGTCGCCGAGAAGGCCGGTCTCGCGCTCGCGTGGGGTCAACGTCCCGCGGGCGGCTGGCATTACATGATCGACTTTGAACCGAAAGGCGTCCAGGAGTGGTACAAGAACCACGCCTCGAAGTTCAAATGGGGCATGGAGGAACAGCGGTTCTTCAACGGCAACGCGACGTTCGATGACGGCAATTCACAATCGGCGACGCGGTTCTTGTTGAGACTTTATCTGGTCAAGAAGGATCCGCGGTTCAAAGCTCCGTTGCTGAAAGCGCTCGAATTCATGCTCAAGGCGCAATATCCGAACGGCGCCTGGCCGCAGCGATTTCCGCTCCATTACGATTTCGTCCACGACGGATTTCCCGACTACACGCCGTATTACACGCTCAACGACGGCGCGATGGTGACGACGATCCAGGTTCTCGTCGATGCTTATGAGAACCTCGGCGACAAGCGCTATCTCGAATCGGCACGGCGCGCCGTCGATTTCTTCATCGCCGTTCAGGGACCGGAAGATCAGGCGGGATGGGCCGAGCAGTATCATCCCGACACGATGCGGCCTGAAAAAGCTCGGACGCATGAGCCCGGCGGATTCGTGATCCGCGAAAGCGAGCAGGTGATCGAGACGCTCGAGATGTTTTACAAGATGACCGGCGACCGCCGCTATCTGCGTCCGATCCCCGGCTGTCTCGCCTGGTTCGACCGCGTCAACAAGGAAGCGCTCGAGCTCAAGCGCCCGGTTGCCCGCTATTACGAACTCGGGACGAATCTCCCGATCTACGTTCTGCGGACGGACAAGACGAACGCGGAAGGCTACGGATTGTATCGGTGGAGCAACTCTGAATCACAAGGGAACATGCAGGGACTTTCGTCGTTCGCGAACAACGCCACGCAGGTCCGCGAAGTGGTGAACGTCAAACCTCTCCGGGCCGAATATGAACGCGTCGCGAAGCTCGATCCGAAAACGGCGCGGGCCGAATACGACAGCGAACGGCGCTGGAACGAGCGCTCAGGATTCGACGCCAACTGGCTTTCCGAGGCTTTGCGATCGATCGATAGCCGCGGCGCCTGGGTTACGAACTGCCGCGTTCTCAAACTCGACGCGACGACGCCAAACGGCATGAACTCCGGTGATTTCGAGATGATCCGAGGTTACTCGACCGGGGTCTTCGTCCGAAACGTATCGATGATGACGGCTTTTCTTAAAGCGGAGCAAAAGTAACGATCCGATCGATTCGAAATAGCTGATAACGGAGAGCTGAAAGGTGATAGTTCGTTGACCGAATTTGTGCCAAAGGTATGAAAATCGCAACCGCCGTCATTCTCGTGCTTTTTCTTGCCGTTGCCGCGCTCGCGCAATCGGGTGTGACATGGAAGTTCGACAACCTAAAAGCGATCGGCGGAAATCCGGTCGAAGTTTTGGGTGCGCCCAAAATAGTCAAAAAGGCGGTCGAGTTCGACGGCGCGGCGGACGGGATCTTGCTCGACACGAACCCGATCGAGGGCCTTTCCGAATTCACGATCGAGGCGATGTTTCGTCCGGACGGCGGCAGCAAAGAGCAGCGTTGGTTTCACATCCAGCAGTCGGACGCGGACAATCGCGTGCTGCTTGAGATCCGGGTCGACGGCTCCGATTGGTTTCTCGATACGTTCATCAAATCGGGCGACAATCGTCTGACGCATTACGCGGAAAAATTCCGGCACCCGCTGGGCAAGTGGTACCGCGTCGCGCTCGTCTTCGATGGCAAGGAAATGCGGCATTATGTCGACGGCAAACTCGAACTCGCGGGGGCTTTGACGATCGCGCCGTTCGGGAAGGGACGGACTTCGCTCGGCGTCCGGCAAAACAAGGTTCATTGGTTCAAAGGCGCGATCAAAAAGGTCCGGATCACCGGCAAGGCACTCGCGCCGAAGGAGTTCATGAAGAAATGATCGATCGACGGACGTTCGTCAAAAGTGCGCTTGCAGGCGCCGCGATCGCGGCTATCTCGGATCGTTCCTGGGCCCAGACCGATTCGCCGGTCGCGACGACAAAGTACGGAAAAGTCCGCGGATACGCCGACGACGGCGTCAACTGTTTTTTGGGCGTCCGATACGGCGCCGATACGTCGGCATATCGTTTTCAGGCTCCGAAACCTCCCCGGCCGTGGGACGGCATCGCCGATGCACAGGATTACGGCGCGTCGTCGCCGCAGCCGTCGCGCGGCGGATCGAACGTCAGCGAGGACTGCCTTTTCCTGAACGTTTTCACGCCGAAATTGCGCGACGGCGGCAAGCGCCCGGTGATGTTCTACATCCACGGCGGCGCGTACGCAAACGGTTCCGGATCAAGCCCGCTTTACGACGGCGTCAGGCTTTGCAATCGCGGCAATGTCGTCGTCGTTTCGATCAACCATCGGCTGAACGCCTTCGGCTATCTCTATCTCGCGCGGTTCGGAGGATCTGAATTCGCGGACTCCGGAAACGCGGGGCAACTCGACATCATCCTCGCGCTCAAATGGGTTCGCGAAAATATCGCCGAGTTCGGCGGCGACCCGAACAACATCATGGTTTTCGGGCAATCGGGCGGCGGAGCGAAGATCGCGACGTTGATGGCAATGCCGGCGGCGGCCGGACTGTTCCAGCGCGCCGCCACGATGAGCGGCCAGCAGGTGACGGCATGCGGACCGTGGAACGGTACTCTTCGGGCGAAGGCGATCATCGACGCCCTGAATCTGAAAGATGTACAGGAGATCCGGTCGACCCCATTCCAGAAGATCGTCGAGGTTCTGGGGACGAAGGATCCGGTCCTTTCGTTCGGCGGCGTGAACTTCGCGCCGGCGCTCGATGAACGCAATTTGCTCCGTCATCCGTTCTATCCCGACGCCCCGGCACAGTCGGCGAAGATCCCGATGATCATCGGCAACACCCACGACGAGACGCGCGCGTTCCTCGGCGGCGATCCGACGAACTTCACCGTCACCTGGGAGCAGCTGCCCGATAAACTGATCCCGAACATGCGTGTCGATATCAAGCCCGAAGAGGTGATCGAGAAGTACCGGAAACTGTATCCGAAACTCAGCGCCAGCGATCTTCTGTTCAAGATCACGACGGCGTCGAGGAGCTGGCGCGGCGCGATCATCGAAGCCGAAGAACGCGCCAAATCCGGATCGCCGGCGTACGCGTACCAACTCGACTGGGCCTCGACGCGCGAGGGCGGAAAATTCGGCGCGCCGCATGCGTCGGACATTCAACTCGTCTTCGACAATCTCGGAAAACCCGGTTCGACCGCCGAAGGTCCGACCTCGCAGCACATGGCCGACATCATGAGCGACACCTTCATCGCGTTTGCCCGCAAGGGCGATCCGAACAACAGATCGATCCCGGTTTGGAAGCCGTACACGATGGCAAAACGAGAAACGATGGTCTTTGATGTTCCGCCGCGTCTTGAGAACGACCCGCGCGGCGAGGAACGGAAGATCTTCGAGAAAGTCCCTTATGTCCAGGCCGGAAGCTGATCAAGCAAATTTCCCGCGAACTGCCTCCGCGGAATTTCCGCTGACCCGGACGATCTTGCTCTTCGACGTCTGCCCGCCGATGATCTCAATGTCGGACCGGCGAACGTCCAGGAGCTTCGCCAGAAATCTGATCAGTTCTTCGTTTGCCGCACCGTCTACGGGCGGCGATGCGATGCGGATCTTGACCGCGCCGTCGAGTTCACCGGCGACGGCGGTCTTCGACGCGCGCGGCACGACACGCACGCGAAACGTCAGCTCACCATTCCTCTCATTGATCTCGATCACTGGAAAACGAAAAGACGCAGGACGAAAGACTGCAGAAGTCCGATAAAGATCAGCAATATCATCGCCGAGATATCGACCATTCCGATCGGCGGGATCAGGCGCTGGACGGGACGCAGGATCGGATCGGTGACCCGCTGGACGAAGCCGAGGAACGTGTTGCGCGTGAAGACGAACCACGAGGCGAGAAATCGGATGAAGATGAACAGAACGAGCACGCTCAGAAGCCCGTAGATAATGAATCCGATGATCACCTTGACGTTGCCGGTCGCGATCCCGAGCGTCAGTCCGTCGATAACGAACATCGTGTTCTCGATCACGCTCAGCCCGAAGTACGTCAACAACCCGGCGACGAGCACCGTCACGATCGGCGCAAAGCGCGTATCGATCCGAAACGCCGCGAGCAGACGGGCCGATGGATAAACGAAACTGTCCGTCCGCTTCTTGAGATGGTATGAAAAGCGACCGACCTTCCCGAACGGATTCGGATCGCTGTAATTGAAGATCAGTCGCAACAGCATCGCCGCGAAGAACACGAGGAAGACGATCGATACAACGAGACTGATCCAAGGATAGACAAATAAACGAAGCATATTAACGGTAATACTCGCGCTCGCCGAAAAGCGCCGTTCCGACCCTCACCATCGTCGCGCCTTCCGCGATCGCGACCTCAAAATCGTGGCTCATTCCCATCGAAAGCTCTCCGCCGGGAACAAAAGCGTCACGGATCGCGCGCAGTTTCCTGAAGTAAGGGCGAGCGTCGTCGGGATCATCGAAAAACGGCGGAAGCGTCATGAATCCGGCGAGGGCTAGCCGCCGGCAGCTGCGGACAAATTCGACGAGCGCGGGCAGATCCGCTTCGGGAATTCCGTTCTTCGTCGCTTCCCCGCCTAGATCGACCTGTATCAGGACTTGCAACGACTCGCGCCCTTCCTCTTCGCAAATACGCTCGAGTCGCGAGGCGAGTTCGATCGAGTCCAGCGACTGGATTACGTCGAACGATCGGACCGCCTTTCGCGCCTTGTTCGATTGCAGATGACCGATCAGATGCCACTCCGCAAAATCACGTCCAAGTTCGGTGATCTTCGACTCCGCTTCCTGGACTTTGTTTTCTCCGAAAACGGTCAGTCCGCAGTTTCGAGCCTCCCGGATGGCTTCCGCCGGATGGGTTTTACTGACGGCGATAAGCTTCACCGAACCGCGTTCGCGTCCGGCGTTTTCAGCCGCCTTTTCAAGCATTTTCCGAACGTTTGCAATGCGTTCGGCGAGCCCTTCAACCATCGCTCAATGATAACAAAAGACCGTTTGAACTTTCACGGCACAAATTGTATATTGGCTTTTACCTTTTCACGCGGACGTGGCGGAACTGGTAGACGCGCAGGTCTCAGAAGCCTGTGAGCTTAAGCTCGTGATGGTTCGATTCCATTCGTCCGCACCAAAAAAATTGTCGGGAACGTGCCGGGCATGATCCCCACCGAACGAGGTCGAAGCGAGTCTTCGGCTTTTTTGTTTTTGACGACGTGGAGAATGAAAAGCGGCCCCGACGCATAAGTCGCCGGGGCCGTTTCCGATCGGGTCGAACAATGAACTCAATCCTTACGGTTTCGAGAAATCGAACTCCTTGTAATTGATGTGCTTGATATATTCGCCGTTCTCATAGGCGATGTCCACGTCAAGTTTCAGCGTCCAGTTTCCCTTCGCAACCCTGATCTCGTCGTAGGGAACAAACACCGTGACATCCTCGTAAACCGCCGGATCGTAGCCCGGCTTGATGTCGAACGAGACCTCGAAATCGCCGTCGGCGTTCGAATAGCCGGCGCTTGAACTTGTCAGGAACTCGTCGCTCTGATTTCGGATCCGAACGGTCATTTTCGCGTCGACGCCTTTCAGTCCGGTGACTTCGAAATTGACATGAACCACCATTCCGCGACGCCCGTTGCGCGTCTGATTGTAGTCGATCCAAACGCGGTTCGTATCTTCATTCGTATCGGTCGTCGGCGCGGCGCTGGTGTATTGGAACTCCTTGTACGTCAGATGCTGGATCAAACCTCCGGCCTTGTAAATGACATCGATGTCCATTCTCAGCTTCCAGTCTCCGGCACTCAGATCGAGTTCGTCGTAAGGCATGAAGATCGAGTAATCGCTGTAGTCGGCCGGATCGTAGGCGGGCTTGATCTCGCGGTAAGCCGCGACTTCGCCCGAGGAGCTGTTGAATTTTCCGTTCTTGTCCTTCAACCGATCTCCCGCAGCCGTCTCGAAATAGATGGCGAGATATGCGTCGACACCTTTCATCGCAAGCGCCGTGAACTTCACGTGAATCCGCATGCCCTTCTGACCGCTCTCGGTGATATCGTAATCGACCCAGACATCCTTGAATTCGGCGGCAGGCTTTCGCACCTGAACCGGTTCGCCGGCGTTCTGGGCCAGCGCCTGTTCGGCGGCGAAATGCGTTATCATCCCAACAAAGACTATCGACAGAAAGGAAAGCATCGCCTTCCCAAGACTACCTAAAAAGAACTTATTCGTGTTCAAGTTTGATCCTCCGGATTGTGTCGGGATCACCGCGGAAACGCTCCGTCGCCTGGTCCCGAAATCATCGAAAATTCGTGATCGCTCAGATCACAGCATGAGAACGCATTCACATGCTGTTTTTGCATTCTCCCGAGGTTAGATTCTAAACTTTCGCAGAATGCAACTTTCGGATCTGATCGAAAAACATCAAGGGGCGTACGGCGTCGAACTGGACCGGTCCGCGCTCGACGCGCTGAATATTTTCTGGGAACTCGTCCGATCGGGCAACGAACTGCTTCACCTCGTTGCGCCGTGTTCGTCCGAAGAATTCGCGGTCCGCCACGTTCTTGAGTCGCTCACTTTGATCGAGCACCTCCCGCCGGACGCGGGTTTCGCCGACGTCGGAACGGGCGGCGGACTGCCGGCGATCCCGTGTTTGCTGGCGAGGCGCGATCTGCGCGGATTCCTGATCGAATCGAAAGCGAAAAAGTCAGACTTTCTGCGCAACGCATTGGATCAGTGCGGAATCGCCGATCGGGCCGTCGTCATCAACCGCCAGTTTGAGGAGATTGCCGTTCCCGACGCGGGATTCGTTACCTGCCGCGCACTCGACAAATTCTCCGCCAAACTGCCTCGTCTTATCAAATGGGCGAAGATGCGCCCGCTCTTGCTCTTCGGCGGCCCAAACATCGCTCAGGCACTGACTTCTGCCGGGGCGCGCTTCGACTCAAAGCTCATGCCGGGCTCGGAGCAACGATTCTTATTCGTCTGCAAACCGGTTAGTTTCACTCGATCTTGAGCGTGAAATAGAATCGTGCCGTTCGCACGGCGGCCTTCGGGTTCTTCCTGACGGTCACCAGGTAATCGCCGGTTTCCGGTGCAAGCAGCGAGGTCATGGTGTACGGTTCGTCGTCGTCGGAGGCGACGTCGAATCCGTCGCCCATAAACGTAAAATTGAACAGGCTTGGTCCGGCGTCCGACCTGACGCTCATGGTGATCCTTTGGCCTTTCTTGGCGCCGAACACCATGTCGTATTCTTCATCGCCCGAAAGCGTCTCCGAAACGGTTGCCGACGAACTGCCCTTCGCAAATCTGATGCGGTTCGGCGCCGCGCTCTGAGCGGCTGCTTCAACTGTTGCCGTAAAAAGAATTATGGCGATTGCCATGATGATTGTTGCGGGACGACTCATGCGCTGATTCTATACTTTTTTTGGTAGAATTGGAACATGAATTTCAAGCTGATCGGGCCGCCGGAGCCAGACGAATATTTCGCGTATTACGGCGGCTATGTTTCTCTCGTTGAAAGTGGGACTCTTCTGCAAACATTGCACTTACGGCTTGACGAAGCGGGTTCGTTCTACGCCTCGATCGACCCCGGCAGATCGCTTTTTCGCTACGCCGACGGAAAGTGGAGCATTCGTGAGGTCCTCGGTCACATCATCGATACCGAACGCATCATGTCATATCGGGCACTTTCGTTCGCCCGCGGCGATGCCAACGCGCTTCCGGGTATGGATCAGGACGAATTCATGCGTTTTTCAAATTTCGACGGACGCGACTGGACGGGAATGATAGACGAGTTTCTCGCGTTGCGGCGGGCGAATATTCTGATGTTCGAAAATCTTCCGGACGAGGCGTGGAGCCGGCGCGGCGTCGCCAGCGATCACGAGATCTCGGTCCGCGCGCTCGGATACATCGTCGCCGGCCACGAGATCCATCACAGCCGCGTCGTCACCGACCGGTATCTCGATCGATGAAATTTGACGCGATCGTGATCGGTGCCGGGGCGGCCGGACTCTTTTGCGCGATCCAGGCCGGAAAGCGCGGCCGGCGCGTCCTCGTCGTCGAGCACAACGCCGAACCCGGGCGAAAGATCCTGATCTCCGGCGGCGGGCGCTGCAATTTCACGAACACCGGAACTTCGCCGGAGAATTTCGTCTCTGAAAACCCGCATTTCGCGAAATCGGCGCTCGCCGGCTTCTCTCCTTCCGACTTTGTCGATCTCGTCAGGTTTCACAAGATCGCATATTACGAAAAAAAGCTCGGTCAGCTATTCTGCCGGGAATCGGCCCGACACATACTCGAGATGCTGATCACGGAATGCGCGCGCGCCGGGGTCGAGATCCGGACGCGATGTTCGGTCGTCGGGGTCGACAAACGGGGCGACAAGTACGTCGTGACGACGAATGTCGGAACGTTCGAAGCCGGCTCGCTCGTCGTGGCAACCGGCGGTCTTTCGTTCCCGAAGGTCGGAGCGACGGATTTCGGCTACCGGATCGCGAGGCAGTTCGGAATCAGGATCGTGAACACGCGGCCGGCGCTGGTTCCGCTGCGCTTCGCCGAGAGCGAACGAACGTTCTCGAACCTCGCCGGGGTCTCGATCGATTCCCGGGTTTCGCTCGGCAAGACCTCGTTTCGAGAAAACATACTCTTCACCCACCACGGACTTTCGGGACCGGCGATCCTTCAGATCTCGAATTACTGGGCCCCGGAACGCGAGGTGTCGATCGATCTGCTGCCCGGAAACGACGCCGCGCAGATCCTCGAAGCGGCGGCCGATTCGAAACGCTCGGTCGCGTCGATCGTCTCCGACCTGCTCCCGCGGCGCTTTTCGGAGAACTTCGTTGCGACGGCGGAGCGATCGGTTTCGCAACTGAACCGGCGGCAACGCGGCGAGATCGGCGATCGGCTCAACGACTGGCGAGTGCGTTTCGCCAAGACCGAGGGCTACCACAAGGCCGAAGTCACCGCGGGAGGAGTATCGACCGCGGAACTATCCTCAAAGACCATGGAATGCAAGGCTGTCCCGGGCCTGTTCTTCATCGGAGAAGTCGTCGACGTCACCGGCTGGCTTGGTGGTTACAACTTCCAATGGGCCTGGGCGTCGGCCTTCGCCGCCGGCCGATCGCTCTAAGCAAAAGCCAATAAAGACCATATAAAAAAGTCTTTTCAAACATGTTTTGGATTGTTTATAATGTTTGTGCCCGAAATGCCTGCCATTCGGAGCATCCCCCGTATGCTTTCAACAAACCAAACACTCCAAAATCGATACCGTATTGTCGCTCAGCTCGGCCAGATCGACTCTGGTTTGGGATATGAGGCCTACGACAGTGCCCTCGGAAAAACCGTTATGCTCAAAGAAACTCTTGGGGACCCCAACGCCCCGTCTCCCGTTCTTCCCGCCACCGTTCGCCATCAGTCTCTCCTTTGCGTCACCGACTCTTTCGACGAATCGAACAGGCGATATCTCGTCACTGACCATGTCGACGGCAAGACACTCGCCGAGATTCTCGAAACCAACAAATGCGCGTTCCCGCTCAAAGACGTCGGTTTGTGGGCGGACGGCCTTCTCGACGCGCTGAATCATCTGCATGCGCAGATCCCGGCGATCATTCATTCGAACATCAAGCCGGAAAACATAAAACTGAGCGCGGGCGGCAACGTCAAGCTCTTCGTTTTCGGCGGTACGGAAAACGGGCGCGACGGCGTCGACGGCGACGGAATGTCGTTCGACGCAAATGTCCTCGGATATCTTCCGATAGAACAGATCTGGCTCGGACTCGACGTCGGTTCGCGCAAAGTGATCCGCAGCGGCTACGACGAGCGTTCGGCAGAGATCCTCGAGCAACCGCTCGATGTTCAGAGCGACATTTATTCGATCGGCGCCACGCTCTACCACCTCGTGACCGGTCGTGTTCCGGCCGATGCGCTGACCCGTTCGATCGATCTGCTCGAAGGCAAGGCCGACCCGCTTGTTCCGGCCTCGACGATAAATCCGGCCGTCAGCCAGGAGCTCTCCGATGTCTTGATGCGGGCGATGCAGATCAAACGCGAGGATCGATACGGATCGGCCTCGATCATGCGCCAGGTGCTGCGATCGGCCTTCTCGAAATTGCAAAGTGACGAACGTCGGGAGTCGGTCCCGGTCGTCGATTTCGGTGAGGACGACGCTGTTCTCGAGATCCCGGCGACGATCCCGGCGCGACCGGTTGTTCGGCCCGGAATGCAATCGGGCGAATCGAAGCAACTCGAGATCATCAAGCGTCAGCTTCGCGAGGCTGAAGATCGCCGCCGTGAAGCCGAACGTCGGGCGGCCGAAGCTGAACAGCGCCTTCTTGAACGCGAAACGATCGATTTCAAGCTTGCCGACGTGCCTGTTGAGATCGTCGAATCGGCACCCGTCGAGATCAAGACGGAGGTTGTCCGGCCCGAACCCGAACTTTATGAACCGGCAACGCACTTTCCGGCGGCCGACGAAGATGCAGAGCCTGCGTATTTCGGCGGCGCGGACGACGAAGCGCCCTCGGGCGGCCGTTCGATGGCGAAGGTCGCCGGCGTTGCGGCCGCGCTCGTGATTCTCGCGGCGGGAGGATTCGGGATCTGGAGGATGACGTCCGACACCGGATCCGCCGAGGTCAAGATCGAATCGCCGGCGGCGACCGTACGACCGGTTGAATCAAAGCCGCTCGCGGAAAGTCCGGTAGTTTCGACATCGTCAACGGAAACGCCGTCACCAACCGCCGAGACAGTCGCGGAAACGGAACCGGCTCAGGAAACCCAATCACGGCCGCGGATGACGCCGACGCCGGCGCAGCAAGCGAAGAAACAACCGACGCCGACACCGAAGTCGGCGCCGCAACAGAAAAAGGTCACGCTCGATGACCTCCTCAAAGATAATTAAGCGAGGCAACCGACATGAACAGAACTTTCACCATCAAAACAGTCCGCGTCTCGATCGCCGCCTTCGTCCTTTTGTTCGTCGGCGCGGTGCAATCCTTTGCTCAGGCTCAACTGAGCCTCGTCGACATCGTCACCGCGCTCAGATCGAAGAAAGCGACCGCCGTCGAAAAGAACCAGATCCTTTCCGAGGGCGTGAATC
>JAKOSS010000584.1 GCA_029777145.1 Acidobacteriota bacterium
AGGTGCTGATAACTGGGAGACGCTGATTGTCCGAAAGTTCGTGACCCGCAAGGACGCTCCACAATAATCCGTTAATTCCTTTGATACAATGATTGCGCCGAACCATTTACTTGTGGTTAACAATTAAGCGATTTCCGACTATACCATGTCGCCGAAATGACGAACTCCGGGGATATGGACGAAATCAGATTCAAGTTTCTTTCCGATCCAGCCGATTTTGGATTTTTGATTTTGGATTTGTGATTGGCCTCCCCATTTGCGATTTTCGAATGCCGATTTGCGATTGGACAAAGGTCGGGGCGCGGATCGCGCGTGAACGCCTAACTCATGCGAGTTGACAAACTCCCAGATCTGAAATGTCCCGTCGCTGACGCGACTCAGGGAATACTTGGGGCTGCGTGCCGTGGGCTTACGCGCCACGGCTATATCGATGCCGTCGCTCCGCGACTTGTTGATGTACGAATCCAACGGTGAACGAATGTCGTCGGTTCGCAATCCAAAATCCAAATTCGAAAATCCAAAATCGAAAGGGTCGCCTGAAGGCGGAACTCCAAACATCCGCAATCCGAAATCCCGATTCCCAAATGTCCCGCCGCTGACGCGACTCAGGAATTCTCTATTGCACCTTGTTCCGTGGGCTTACGCGCCACGGCTATATCGATGCCGTCGCGTCGCGACTTGTTGACAAGCAAATCCAACGGTGAACGAATGTCGTCGGTTGTGTAAATCGAATTCCGCGATCCGAATCCGCATTCAGAAATACGATGTCACTCCGCGACTTGTTGACGTACGAATCCAACGTTGAACGAATGTCGTCGGTTCGCAATCCAAAATCCAAATTCGAAAATCCAAGATCGAAATGGTCGCCTGAAGGCGGAACTCCAAACATCCGCAATCCGAAATCCCGATTCCCAAATGTCCCGTCGCTGACGCGACTCAGGAATTCTCTATTGCACCTTGTTCCGTGGGCTTACGCGCCACGGCTATATCGATGCCGTCGCTCCGCGACTTGTTGACGTACGAATCCAACGTTGAACGAATTTCGTCGGTTCGCAATCCAAAATCCAAAATCGAAAATCCAAAATCGAAAGGGCCGCCTGAAGGCGGAACTCCAAACATCCGCATTCCGAAATCCGCATTCCCAAATGCGACGTCGCTCCGCGACTTGTTGACGTGCGAATCCGACCAAACTGCGCAGACAGCTCGGGAAGTTGGAGCGCGACGATGGCGATCACCGAACACGGAAGCGCTTCGCAGAAAATCGAAAGGGCTCGGTCCGTCGAACGGCCGAGCCCTCTTTCAGGTTTCGGATCAATTACTTCTTTCCGAGGTTGTCGATCTCGGATTGCAGTTTCGCGATCGACGCGTTGTTTGCATCGATCTCTGATATCTTCGCAAGCGTTGCCTTCGCGTTTGCCGCATCGCCCTTCTTCGTATACGCGACCGTCAGGTTCTGAAGTGTCTGAAGGTGTTTCGGATCGATCTTGAGCGACTTATTGAATTCATCGATCGCCCGATCGTAGTCCGGTGTACTGCGCAACACGTAAGTCAGACCGTAGTCGGTCCGGACGCTGAT
This sequence comes from Acidobacteriota bacterium, assembly GCA_029777145.1. Next base: position 1,577 of record JAKOSS010000584.1, read on the forward strand.
GTCGTCAGGCGTCTTCTTCAGCGCGTCCGCGTACCATTTTTCGGCGTCCTCGTATTTTTCCTGGTCGAAATAGATGTTTCCGAGGACGACCAGCGGCTGGACCTCTTCCGGTTTGAGCTTGTTTGCCTTTGTTATCGTCTGGATCGCTTCATCCAATTTATTGATCTGATAATAGAAAAGTGCCGCCTTGAGCTGCGCATCATAATCGTCGGGCGCGTCCTTCGCCTTTTGGAGCGCTTCCTGAACTTGCGGCATGTTCGCCATCGCATCCGGCGACTGCGGGTTCATTCCGCTGATGTCCGGGTGGCCCGGCGGGACATTCGAGTTTTCACTCATCGTGCCCGGTGTCGTTGCCGACGTCATGGCGTTGCGGTTTACCGTGTTCGCCGCAACGAACCCGATGACAAGTCCGGCGATCAATCCGATGATTCCGAACATGAAATTTTCCTTGTTCATATAATTCCCTGTGTTCTGATTTTCTAAAGTATCGCGAATGGCGGCGGTCGATTGCAAACGCACAATTTCGACGACGGTGCGTTGAACTGCAAAGACCGTGCCGCGACCGAATGCGTTCGGCCGCGGCACAATGTGTCGGAGATCTCCGAATGTCCTACGGGACGAAAGCCGCCGGGACCGGACGATCGGTTGCCAAACCGAAATTCGCGACGCTGAGCGCCGATGTGCCCGAATTCCTGATGTACCAAACTCCCGAGCGATAAACCGCGGCATCGGCCTTGCCGTCGCCGTCGTAATCTGCCGGCACGAGCGTGTCGGTCGCGAGTCCCCACGTGTAGTACGCCGGCAATCCGTTCGAACTCTGCTTCACGTACCAGATTCCCGAGCGGAAAACGGCGAGGTCCGTCTTGCCGTCGCCGTCATAGTCAGCGCAAACGAACTTGTCGCTGGCGATGCCCCAGCTATCGGCGCTGAGCGCTCCCGTCGAACTGAGACGCATGTACCAGCGTTGTTCGGCCGGTCTGAAGATCGTCGCGTCGGACTTGCCGTCGCCGTCGAAGTCCCCGCGGACCGGGATGTCGCCCGTCTTGCCCCAGGGAACATACGTGATATTGCCGCTCGGATTGTTGAGGCTGCCGCGATAGTAGAAGTAGCTTTGCGAGCCGACAGCCGAGTCGCGATAGACGCTCGGATCGGCCTTGCCGTCACCGTCCCAGTCCGCGACCGTAAGCGGTTTGTCGCCGGTTTGACCGAACGTCTCAACGCGGACGACCGAATTCGACGATTGCAAAATATAGAATGCCGCTTCGTTTGCCGGCGCCTCGCGCCAGACCGCCAGATCGGCTTTGTCGTCACCGTCAAAATCCGCCGGCGTGATGATGTCGGTTGAGATGCCGAGCTGCATCGCGCTGAAACCGGATGTTGACCGGTTCATGTACCAGATACCCGTCGACGGTCTGAATACGGACGGATCCGCTTTGCCGTCGCCGTCAAAATCGGAGAAGCCGTGATGGATCACGACCGCGGTTTGAGGTGTGACGACCGTGTTCGTTGTAACCGTGATATCACCGCTTTCCGAACCATCGTTGTCGCCCTGAATGCCGGCGGCATAGAAGGTGATGTTCCCGACATCGGTCGCCGGGGCGGTCCAGTTGAACGTCCAGACCGCTCCGCCTGACTGTCCCGGAAACGTGCCGGCCGTCGTTTGTGTCACATAGCTCTTTGCACCCGAAACTCGGATCCGCGTGTTCGACGTCGTGTTCGCGACCGTGCCCGCCATTGCGGAACCGGCCATCGGTATTACCTCAAATCCCCAGTTGAATCGCGTCTGATTGGTCGTCGAGTGCTGAACCGTGATCTGATAGGTCTGTCCGGGAACATAGCTCGCGGGCGCGATCACCTGAATTGTTCCAGCGCCGCCGTTTTGATTGTGGCAACCGGTACAAGTGGATTCACCCGGGGCGCCGGTTCTGCCGGTCGGCGCGCCCGACTCCGACGCGTTCGACGGTACGACAAAGCGGTCGCCGGTCAAACCCGCCACGGCAAAGATGATCGCGAAAACTGACACGATCGCGAGTTTTACTTTTTTTATCTCGAAAAACATAACTGCTGTCCTCCAAATGTTGTTGATCTTTTTGTCGGTTTTCCGCTGCTGAACGCACGATGCGGGGAATCAAAGCCGGGGATACGGAAACCATCTCCTAATCTCAGTTCTGAATCGCAGTCTGAGAAGCTATAGCAGCGTTCTTAACCGGGATTTCCGGGTGCTCGCCGGAATCTCAGCGCTTGTTTTCGGGGAATGAGCCGTTCGGGGTCGATGAGTGCGAATGCAATGATCGCGGCCTTGACTCGATCAAAGCAATGGCCGTGCCGTGTTCGGGCGAAATTCGACGGAGATCCGGTGGCGAGCGGTCGCGAGACGCGCAGATACAGCGGAAAATACTCGACTTGCGGACGTTCTCAACGGTTTTGGGAAAATCAAGAGCGACGATCGGTGTCAGCGCACAGGGGTACAGAAAATGTCGCAGACGTGCGAATTATTTCGCGCTCTTGCCGGACTCGAGGATCGCGGTCCATAACCTCGAGAACGTCGCGACGAATGCCGCGTGATTGCGATTCGCATTGCCGCCGGCGACGATCCTGACGCCGCCGTTCGATTGCGGTTCCACGATGAACCAGACGCGACGGTGAGAAAAGAGAAAGACGGCGAACAGTGAACCGATCAGCAATGCAGAGCCGGTGTAAACCACGACCGCGCCCGGATCGCGTCTCACGACCAACTCGTGGCGTTCGGAGACCTTCTCGAATCCGGTGAGCCTCACCGAGTATCCCTTGACGTTCAGCGGACGATCGCCGGTCTGACTGTCTTTGACCGCGATCATCGTTTGGGCGGCGCCGTCCGGCGGCGTCACCTCGAGTACCGCGGCCGGGTGCCGGTAATCGATCGAATTCTCGTTGCCCGAAGGACGCGTCAGGTCAAGATCGGCACGGAAATCGACAAAACGGACCTTCGCGCCGTTAGCCAGCGACGCCGTTTCACCGCGCTTGATCGTGATCGTCTCGGAGTCGTTCGGAGCAGTAACGGCGACCGTGACAGACCGCGCTTTTCCGATCGGCTGAAAGGTCGAATGGAAAAACCTGAATCCGTGATAGCTGAACGGCGCGTTCAGACCGATCACGGCACGCGTTTTGCTCGAACCGTCATCGATCTCGATCGACGTCAGCCAGTCCATCGAGTTCGCCGAATCAAGCGTTCCGCGCGGATTGATGAGTTTTTGCTCGAGGTCGGTGCAGGTGACGATGAACGGCAGGCGTCGATAACGGATCGCCGGCAGTTCACCCTGGTAAATGATCTCGTCGATGCGGTCCGTGGATTCGCCGGGCGAGAGCTGCATCCGGCCCGAATAGCTGAATTGGGAAGTGATGAATCCGCCGACGAAGATGGTGATCAGGGCGACGTGGACGGCATAGGCGCCGAGGCGGTTCCACGAACCGCTTTCGGCAAAGATGTAGTGAATGTCGTCTTTCGCTGCCGTTCTCGTCCGCCGCAGTCCGACGCGTCGGCAGGCAGCGGTCAATCGGTCGAGAACCTCTTCGGGCTTTCCGTCGATCGACGCGTGAGTCGCCACGTCCTGCGACGCGATCCAGCGTTCGGACGGGAAAAGGTTCGGCTTTGAGATCAGTTTCCAGGTATTCGGCAAATGTTCGACGGACGACATGAGGATGTTCATCGAAAGGAGCATCAGCAGTCCGCGAAAATACCAGGAACCGTAGATGTCGTAGAGGCCCAAAGCATCGTACAATTGACGGCGGAACGGGCCGAGAGTGGCGACATATTGTTCGAATCCGGGAACGTTGTATTGCGTGATCAGCATGCCGGCGAGGCTGACCGCAACGAGGAGCAAGAGAATTATTATTCCGAATTTTACAGAACCGAGAAGCTCGATGGCGCGGATCGCGTCGAACGGCTTTTTCGATGGGTTCGAACCGGATTCGGCGGCGCTTGATGACATCTTTCGGGCGGCGTTTTCGGGAATCTTAGCGGTGGTGTGATAAGTGTCACATCCTGCGGACGGCGAAGATTGTAGCATCTCAATAAGTTTTTATCCATCAGTTCGATGATCACCTGCCACGGTAAAACACGTCTTTGGATCCGACTTGCGGTCGTCGCGTTATTTGTAAGTGCTGCTTTTGCAGGACTTATTTATCCGCAGATTTCGCAGGCCGGTGTTCAGCCGGTGCCGCAAACGACACCGACGCCGAAACGTCGGGCCGCCAAGTCGAAATCGGCGCCAAAGGCGGATCCGACTCCAGCGGCGACTCCCGATCCGGAGCAGGCGCGGTTCGGGAACTTCAAGCACCAGCTTCATCTGGACATGGAACTTCAGTGTTCGCAGTGCCATAAGTTTCCGACGGCAAATTGGGACAAGGTGCGCGCCAAGGAAGTTGCGTTTCCGGACGTGACCGACTTTCCGAAACACGATTCGTGCCTCGATTGTCATCGCGATCAGTTC
>JAKOSS010000585.1 GCA_029777145.1 Acidobacteriota bacterium
CCGGATTTCGCTTTTCCGATCTTTTTGACGCACGCCGGCTGAAAGACCTCGCGGACGCCTTTTACGACGAAGTGCGCGACAGGGAACCGGTGCTCCACGAGGCGCTGGTCAACTACATCAACGTCCGCGGCGAGGGGATCGAGAAACGCGCCGCGTCGAACATCCTGACCGACTCCGCGCCGCATCTCTCCGATTTCATCGCCAGGCTCTTTGGGATCACCCGCGAGCGCGAGCAACTGCAAAACGTGATCCTCCGGCAGGATCCGATCTGGAAATTCAAGTTCTTCGTCCAACGACGCGCGATCAAGAAATATCCGGCTGACTCGGTCGCGTCATTGCCGGTTTCGGATCTTACCCAAGCGATCAAAGAACTGCAGTTCGCCGCGTTCGACGAGACGATCCCGTTCGATGAGGAACTCGCGGTCGCGACGATGGCGGCGCGGCTGATCCAGGCGGAAGAGGAATTGACGAAAGGCGAGGACGTCTCGTCGCAGACTTCGGCGACGGTCGCCAAACTCGGCGAAGCGTATCGCAAATTGGACGGCAAGACATTCTCGAAGATGTTCGAGAAGAACGTGATCGAGGCCGAAGGCGCGGGCGACATCGTCCAGGTCCGGGCGACGCTGCAGATCTTCGAACAGTGGTCGGCGATCCAGTTTCACGGGAAGACCCGGAAATGGTACTCGTTCAAGACGCCGCATCCGCTCGATTATCAAAATCTCGTTCATCTCGAACGGCCGGACAAAAAGCTCCACAACATCATCCGCGGGCTCGACACGGAACTGCGCCGTCGCGACGGCTTCAAGCTGACCGACAAACGCGGAACGCAGCGCGACGCGCTCGCCGAGATCGATTACTGCCTGATCTGCCACGAACGCGACAAGGACAGCTGTTCGACCGGCTTGCGCGAGAAGGACGGAACGCCGAAACGCAACCCGCTCGGCATCAAGACGGCCGGTTGCCCGCTCGACGAGAAGATCTCCGAAATGCACCTGATGAAGAGGCAGGGAGACTCGATCGCGTCGCTCGCGTTGGTGACGATCGACAATCCGATGTGCGCCGGGACCGGCCATCGCATCTGCAACGACTGCATGAAGGGCTGCATCTTCCAGAAGCAGGAGCCCGTCAACATTCCGTTGGCCGAGACCGCAAGCCTGACCGACGTCCTGAATCTGCCGTTCGGTTTCGAGATCTACAGTTTGCTGACGCGCTGGAACCCGCTCAATGCGAAGCGGCCGTACCAATTGCCTTACAACGGCAAGAACGTGCTCGTCGTCGGGCTCGGACCGGCCGGCTATACGCTCGCGCATTACTTGTTGAACGAGGGATTCGGCGTGATCGGCGTCGACGGACTGAAGATCGAGCCGCTCAACGACAAATGGACGGGAAGTCTCGGGAAGACCGTTCCAATGCCGGTCAAGAGCCTCTCGGAGATCACCGACGAACTCGACGAACGAATCCTCTCCGGCTTCGGCGGCGTTTCTGAATACGGCATCACCGTCCGCTGGGACAAGAATTTCCTGACGATGATGCAGCTCATGCTCTTCCGCCGCAAACGCTTCCGCGCGTACGGCGGCGTCCGATTCGGCGGGACGATGACCATCGAGGACGCCTGGGAATACGGCTTCGACCACATCGCGATCGCGACCGGCGCGGGCCGTCCGACGATCGTTCCGATGAAGAACAATCTCATTCGCGGCATCCGTCAGGCGAGCGATTTTCTGATGGCCCTGCAGCTGACCGGCGCGTTCAAAAAGGACACGCTTTCCAATCTTCAGGTCCGGCTGCCGGCGGTCGTCATCGGCGGCGGACTGACCGGGATCGACACCGCGACCGAACTTCTCGCGTACTATCCGGTTCAGGTCGAAAAGATGCTCGCAAACTTCGAGGACGTCGCCGAGCATATCGGTGAAGAGGCGGTCTGGAAGCAGTTTGACGAGGAAGAAAAGAAGATCTTCGGCGAATTCTTGGTCCACGGAAAGGCGATCCGCGAAGAACGCAAGCGCGCCGCGGCGGCCGGAGAAGAGCCGAATTTCGTGCCGTTGCTTCAGCAGTGGGGCGGAGTCGCACTCATCTACCGCAAGCGGCTTCAGGATTCGCCGGCGTATCGCCTGAATCACGAAGAGGTTCAGAAGGCGCTTGAGGAAGGCATCAGTTTCATCGAGCTGATGTCGCCGACCGAAGCGGTTCCCGACGAATACGGCGCGGTCCGCGCGCTCGTTTTCGAGAAGCAAAACTACGATGCCGAGACGGGCAAATTCTCGCGCGCCGACGAATTCGTGACGATGCCGGCGCGGACCGTCTGCGTCGCCGCCGGGACGAGCCCGAACGTCATTTACGAAAAGGAGAAGCCCGGCACATTCAAACTCGACGAATGGCGTCAGTTCTTCCAGCCGTTCAAGCTCGAGAAGAACGGCGACGGCAAATTCCACGCGGTCGAGGCCCGCAAAGACGAGACCGGATTCTTCACGTCCTACGAACACGACGGCCGTTTCATTTCGTATTACGGGGACAATCATCCGCAGTACGCGGGGAACGTCGTCAAAGCGATGGCGTCGGCCAAACACGGTTACGAAAAGGTCGTCGA
>JAKOSS010000586.1 GCA_029777145.1 Acidobacteriota bacterium
GCGTTGGAGGAAATTCGGCGCGAGTACAACGACTGGAAGTACACGGATGCTGAACAAAGATTTCAGAGAATTCTTCGAGTGTCTAAACTCAAGGAACGTTAGGTATCTCTTGATCGGCGGTTATGCGGTGGCCTTTCACGGTCACCCTCGCTACACAAAGGACATCGACGTATGGTTCGACCGAACGGAAGCGAACGTTGCGAACGTTCTCCTTGCCTTGCAGGATTTTGGCTTTGGCGATCTGGATTTAAGAGAGGCGGACTTGATGGAGCCTGATTCAGTGATCCAGATCGGGTATCCTCCAAACAGGATCGATCTGCTCAACTCACCGGATGGAGTCGAATTCGGCGAGTGTTTCGAACAAAAGATCGTTTTTGAATTGGACGGCCTAAAGATCCCGGTGATCGATCTCGGCAGTCTCCGCCGGAACAAGAAGGCGAGCGGCCGGCTTCAGGACCTCGCCGACCTCGAAGAGCTCGCCGAGTGATTGACTGACATCGCTTTCTTTGCAATAAATGAATTGATGTTCACGAGCAATATCATAATTATCATTCGAATTACGGAGGACCTTCGGTAGCCCGCACGATAACCCGCGTTTACCGAAAGTCCCAGATCGTTCGATTTGGGATTTTTGATTTTGGACTGCGGATTTATTTCGCCCTGAATGATAAAATTTTCTTTTTTTGAATCGTTGATCGCGTGGTCCGTAAGCTTTGTATCTGACCACTGACGACCGACCACTGACCATATGTCCGAACCTTTGGAACTTAAGAAAACCGTCAACCTTCCGAAGACCGACTTCGCGCAGAAAGCGAATCTCGGCCAGGCCGAGCCGGCGCGCCTCAAGAAATGGAACGACGCCAGACTTTACGAAGCCGTGATCGCCTCGCGCGCGGGACGTGAGAAGTTCATTCTCCACGACGGCCCGCCGTACGCCAACGCGGACATTCATATCGGCACCGCGCTCAATAAGATCCTCAAGGATTTCGTCGTCAAATCGCGCTCGATGATGGGCTTCGAGGCGCCGTATGTCCCCGGCTATGACTGTCACGGACTGCCGATCGAGACGCACGTCGAACGCAAACTCGCCGAGAAAGGAAAGGACAAAAAGGATCTTCCGGTCGCGACATTCCGGCGCATCTGCCGCGAACACGCATCGACCGCGATGAACAACCAAACGCGCGACTTCAAACGGCTCGGCATTCTCGGCGAGTGGGAAACTCCGTATCTCACGATGTCGAACGAGTACGAGTCGGAAACGGCGCGGCTGTTCGGCCGTTTTCTCGAACGCGGCTATGTTTACAAAGGCCTGCGCCCGGTTTATTGGTGCATTCACGATCAGACGGCGCTCGCCGAAGCCGAAGTGGAGTACAAACTGCACACGTCGCCGTCGATCTACGTCAAGTTCCCGCTCGTCACCGATCCGGCCGAGATCGATCCGGCGCTTGCCGGCCGTCAGGTTTCGTTGGTGATCTGGACGACGACTCCCTGGACGATACCGGCGAACCTCGGGATCGCGGTCCATCCGGATTTTGAGTACGCCGCGATCGAAAATGAGGGCGAAGTTCTCGTCGTCGCTTCGGAGCTCGTCGGATTCGTGATCGTGAAATGCGGCCTCGGCGGCGTGAACGAAGAGGGCGAACGTACGATGCCGACGGTCCTTGCGCGGTTCAAGGGTTCGAAGCTCAACAACATGAAGGCGAAGCATCCTTGGATCGATCGCGAATCGCTGGTCATGAACGGCGAGCACGTGACTATGGGCGGCGAGGCGGATGCAGAAACTTCGCTCGACGTCCCCGACGGACGCGACCGCGACGAAACCGGAAAGGCCGGAACGGGTTTGGTGCACACGGCGCCGGGTCACGGTCACGACGACTTTATCATCGGCAAGGAATACGGGCTCGAGATCTATTGCCCCGTCGACAACGCCGGCAGATTCACGCATGAAGTCGATACGTTCGCGCGGCAGAACATCTTTGAAGCGAACCCGAAGATCGTCGAGCATATGAAGGCGAACGGATCGCTGCTCTTCTCCGAGAACTACGAGCACCGTTATCCGCATTGCTGGCGCTGCAAAAAGCCGGTGATCTTCCGCGCGACCCCGCAATGGTTCATCTCGATGGACAATCAGGACGACAAATCGCTCCGTTCGCAGGCGCTGCGCGAGATCGAGAACGTGAAATGGCATCCGACGTGGGGCGAGGGCCGGATGGCGAACATGTTCAAGGGACGGCCCGACTGGTGCGTCTCGCGACAACGATCTTGGGGAGTCCCGATCCCTGTCTTTTACTGCCAGAAATGCGACGAACCGGTCGCCGATCCGAAGATCGTCGATCACGTCGCCGACATCTTTGCGAAGGAAACTGCCGACGCTTGGTACGCGCGGCCCGAATCGGAATTGCTGCCCGAAGGATTCGCGTGCCCGAAATGCAACAGCCGCGACTTCCGCAAAGAGACCGACATTCTCGACGTTTGGTTCGATTCGGGATCGTCATGCGTCGCGGTTCTCGAGACTCGCGGCGACACGCTCCGGTTCCCGGCGGACGTTTATCTCGAAGGCGGCGACCAGTATCGCGGCTGGTTCAACTCCTCGCTGATGTGCGGTTTGGCGGCCCATGACGAAGCGCCGTACAAACAGATCATCACGCATGGTTGGGTCGTCGACGGCGAGGGCAAAAAGCAGTCGAAATCGCTTGGGAACGTCACCGCGCCGATCGAGATCATCAACAAGTCGGGCGCCGACGTGCTGCGTCTTTGGGCGGCGGCGGTCGATTACACCGAGGACGTCCGCTGCTCGGACGAGATCTTGCAGCGCGTCACCGACGCCTACCGCAAGTTCAGGAACACATTGCGTTACGCGCTTGGCAACCTCGACGGATTCAATCCCGAAACGGACGTCGTGCCGTCGAAATCGATGCTCGAGATCGACCGCTGGGCGCTCGCGAGTTTTGACGAGGCGACCAAGAAAGTCCTCGCCGGATATCAGAATTACGATTTCCAGGCGGTCTATCAGACGCTTTACAACCTAGTCACGGTGACGCTTTCGGCACGCTACTTCGACATCATCAAGGACCGGCTTTACATTTACGCGCCGAAGTCGGTCGAACGTCGTTCGGCGCAGACGGCGCTTTATCTGATCACGCATCGCCTTTGCCGTTTGCTCGCGCCGGTACTCGCGTTCACCGCCGACGAGGCGTTTGAGAACATGCCGGGACAGAAGCTCTCGTCGGTACATCTCGGCGAATTCCCGAAATCGTCGGACGCCGACAATACCGCCCTTCTCGCGGATTGGGAGCGCATCTTTTCGATCCGTGAAGGCGTCCTCAAGGCGCTCGAGGAAGCGCGCAACGCGGGCGAGATCGGATCGTCGCTGATGGCGAAGGTCATGCTGACGGTCGACAAGGACACGCTGATGTTCCTGACCGAATATTTCGACGAACTGCGATACATCTTCATCACGTCGCAGGTCGAGGTACACCAGGGCGACGCATTCGCGGTGAAGATCGAAAAGGCCGACGGCGTCAAATGCGAACGATGCTGGAATTTCTCGACGCGCGTCGGCGAATCCGAACGCTATCCGACCGTTTGCGAACGGTGCACAGCGGCGCTTGCGGAGATCGAGAAGTCGGTCTGAAGTAGACGGTAGGATACAGAAGACGGCCGGAAACAAGTCGTGGTGGTTACGGCCTACTGTCTACCATCTACCGTCTACCGTCTACCAATCCATTGGCTTCGTAACCTCCAACCTGTAAACTATTTGCATCATGATCAAACTGGTTTCGAAAGAAAGAAAACCGAAAACACTCTATGAAACGGGGAAAAATGAAATGGGACTCGTCTACGCTGACATCGAACTCC
>JAKOSS010000587.1 GCA_029777145.1 Acidobacteriota bacterium
AGGATCAGAAAGAACCCGATGAGAAACGATCCGACGACGTTGATGACGAACGTCGGAAAAGGGAATTTCTCGAACATCGTATGGAGCGGCGAGACGTTGATCAGATAGCGCGCGACCGCGCCCAACGCGCCGCCGGTCGCGATCGATAGCAATTTCATCGGTTCGAAATTCAAAGTTGTTTCTCCCGTTAGTGGTCAGTCAGTGGCCGGTGGTCAGTGGTCGGTGGCCAGAACTTCGAAAGGCTAAAACTTCGAAAGAAGAGAGTAAGAACTGGATTGATACCAAACGCTGATTACCTTTAACTTGCCGACCACTGACCACTGACCACTGACCACTGACCACTGACCACTGACTACTGCTCACTGCTCACCGTCAACGAATCTCCCGATATCTTTTCGCCAGCGCGCGCGGCGGGACACCGACCCAATACAGTCCCTGAAAGACCGACCACTTCACAAACGTCCAAAGGAACGAGCGGTCGTGAAACCGGCGCGACGAAGTCGTCACGGGCAGCGTGATGAAATCGAAATCACCCTTCCGCTGCAATCGTTTGTAAAGATCGACGTCCTCGAAGATCGGATAATCCCTGAAACCGCCGACCTCGCCGTAGGTCGATCGCCTGACGAAGATCGCCGAATCGCCGTAAACCAGACCGATCGAACGAAGATGCGGATACAGCCACGTCAGGAAGCGCGCCCAGCGGCTCCCGCCGTCGAAAATGATCGCAAAACTGCCGCCGATGATCGAATCGTACCGCATGCGCTCCTTGATCTTCCGCGCCGATCCCTGAACCGGACGAGTGTCGGCGTGCAGGAACCAGTAGATCTCATGCGATGCGTGCTTTGTGCCCTCATGCATCTGCAGCCCGCGGTTCGCGGTTCCGAGATTTACGAACGTCAGCGGCTTTGCGATCTGTTTTTGTCCGATCAGTTCGACGGTCCGGTCCGTGCTGCCGCCGTCGACGACGACGATCTCGTCGATATTCACGAGCCTCGAGATCGCGTCGAGCGTTTTCTCGATCGTCGATTCTTCGTTGAACGTCGGGATGATCACGGAGAGCTTCATCGCTGAAATGAGTAAACGCAAAAACGCGCGAAAACGCAATGTGAACGTCATCGGCAAAGTGATTGCGCGCAACTTTCGATGAGAATATACTTGTTTCTTCGTTTTGCCATGGATCCGCTCACAATCACATACATTATCCTTGCCGTCGCGCTCGTGCTTTTTTTCACAGAAAAGATTCCGGGCGATCTGACGGCACTTTTGACGGTCGTCGCGTTCGCGCTGACCGGAGTTCTGACGCCGGCGGAAGCGTTTTCGGGTTTCAGCCGATCGGCGGTCATTACCATTCTCGCGATCTTCATCGTCGCCGAAGCGCTCCGCCGCAGCGGCGTCAGCGAGCAGGTCGGCAATATCCTGCTCAAGGTCGGCGGCAAGAGCGAATTTCGGCTCGTCATCACGACGATGTTCGCCGGCGCTTTCCTGTCGTTGTTCATGAACAACATCGCCGCCGCGGCCGTGCTTTTGCCGGCGGCATCGGGAGCGGCGCAAAAGTCGCGCACGCCGATCTCCAAGTTGTTGATGCCGCTCGCGTTCGGCACGACCCTCGGAGGAATGGCGACGCTCCTGACGACGGCCAACATCATTCTCAGTTCGATGCTCGTCGAGAACAAGATCCCGGGTTACGGATTGCTCGATTTCGCTCCGGTCGGAATACCGCTGACGCTGATTGGCATCGCGTACGTCTCGATCCTCGGGCGCCGCACGCTTCCCGGCGGATCGATGCTCGAGCGCACGCTCGCGCCGCATCAGGACGATCTCGTCGAGACGTACCATCTTGACCGCAAGCTGTTCCGCGCACGGGTTCCGGAAAACTCGTTTCTGATCGGCAAAATGTTGTCGGAATGCACGCTCCGTGAGGATTTCAAGGTCAGCATCGTCGCCATCGAACGCAAGGGAAAGCGCCTGCTGACGATCTCTCCCGACACTGAGATCGAGGACCGCGACGTCCTCATTCTCGAGGGTGACGAGGACGATTTCAGAAAACGCGACGTCGAACCGTACATGGAGTTTCTGCCCGCGACCGAATGGCACGAGGAGGACCTCGAATCCGGTGCCGCAGTCGTCATCGAAGCGATCATCGCGCCGCGTTCACGCCTTATCGACCAGACACTTCGCACCGGGCATTTTCGCGAAAAATACGGCATGAACGTCCTCGCGCTCTGGCGCGCGGATCAGGAATTCTTTGTTGGATTGTCGGACATTCCACTCCAATTCGGTGACGCGCTGCTGATCCAGGGTCCGCGCGAGAAGCTTTCGGTCATCCGCGACAATCAGGACCTGATCGTACTCGTTTCGGCGGAAGACCAGGAGATCACGGTTCCCGGAAAGGGACGCGCCGCGATCCTGATCGTCGTCGCGACACTCGTGACGGCGGCATTTTACCCGCATCTGACGGGGCCGGTCATGCTTGCCGGAGCGGTCGCGATGATGCTCGTCGGGATCGTCACCACCGAGCAGGCGTATGGCGCGGTCAGTTGGCGATCGATCATTCTCGTCGCCGGACTGTTGCCGATGGCGACCGCGCTAATCAAAACGGACGCCGCCGGGATCCTCGCGACGGGGATCGTGACAACGCTCGGGCCCTATGGGCATTTCGCGCTCTTGGCAGGCATATTTTTCGTAACGATGTTCTTGGTTCAGGCGATGAACGCGGCGGCGGTCGCGGCGGTCGTCGGGCCGATCGCGATCCAGATCGCGACGCAGGTCGGGATCGATCCGCGGGCCCTCGTCATGGGGGTCGCATTCGCGACGTCGATGTCGTTCATAACGCCGCTCGGGCATCCGGTCAACATCATGGTCATGAGTCCCGGCGGTTACAATTTCCGCGACTTCATGCGCGTCGGACTGCCGCTCGCTCTTGTGCTTTTCGTCGCAACGATGATCCTTCTTCCGCTTGTTTGGAAATTCTGACCTTGGAACGATTGGCCGCGGATTACGCAGATTACACAGATTAGATGAGGAAACATCCGTGCATTTCCGCGTCTATCCGCGGCGAAAAGTTGTCTCATTCGGAGAAAGCTTGGCGGTCTTCGCGGGCTTTGCGTGTAGTCATCGAGACCGCCTTTTTATCCGTTCGATC
>JAKOSS010000588.1 GCA_029777145.1 Acidobacteriota bacterium
AACGCCCGCGACATCATCGGCTTCGGCGGCGAAATGACGGTTGCGAATCTACGCGCCGCTTATCGGCACGGGATCTTTCCGTGGCACATCGACGGTCTGCCGTTGCCGTGGTTTTGTCCGGAAAAACGCGCGATCCTTGAATTCGAAGATCTTCGGATCCCGCGCAGCCTGCGCCGCGAATTCAAGAAGACATCGTTCCCGTTCTCGATCGACCACGTCTTCGAATCCGTCATCGAAGAATGTTCGGTAGCGCCGCGCGGAGACGGCGGCGGAACCTGGATCACGGACGATTTCAAAAAGGGGTACGCGGGGTTTCATCGGGCGGGCGACGCGCACAGCGTCGAGGTCTGGGACGGCGGCGAACTCGTCGGCGGACTTTACGGCGTCGATTGCGGCGGCCTTTTTTGCGGTGAAAGCATGTTCTACAAGCGGTCGAACGCGTCGAAGTTCGCGTTGCTTTTTCTGATCGAACATTTGAAGTCACGCGGCGCGACGTGGATCGACATTCAGGTGATGACGCCGCATTTCAAGGCGCTCGGCGCGAGGGAGATCCCGCGCAGTTCGTTTCTGGATCGACTGGAGGAAGCGCAGAATTCGGGGCACGCACTTTTTTGATCGAGCTGAAGATCGTCTGAGCGTAAGCGCTCCAGAGGATCTAGCGTGCTAAGCACGCGGGTTAACGATAGCACCAGGTGAAGGCGTAGCCGATCCTGGTGTGCGAGGAGGATCACGACACAGGAGCGTGTGAAACACGCGGCTCCGAAACGCGTGTTTCACGAGCATTGAGTCCACTAGCTGAGGCTGGTGGCAACATCAAGAAAAACCATGAGCACATTTCTGATCTACGGAGCATACGGATACACGGGCGAGCTGATCGCGAGGTTTGCCGCCGAGCGCGGATTGAAGCCGATCCTTGCCGGACGGAACGCGGCCAAGGTCGAAGAGATCGCGAAGCGTCACGACTTCGAGTGGCGCGCCTTTTCGCTTGAGGAAACCGACAAACTCGATGCGGCGCTGAACGAAGTCGATTTCGTTCTTCACTGCGCCGGGCCGTTCTCAATCACGTCGCGGCCGATGGTCAAAGCATGTCTTCGGACCAAACGCCACTATCTCGACATCACGGGCGAGATCGCCGTTTTCGAGGCGTGCGCGGCGATCGACCAAAAAGCGCTCGACGCCGGGATCATGGTCATGCCCGGTGTCGGCTTCGACGTCGTTCCATCCGATTGCCTCGCGAAATCGCTGAGCGACCGGCTGCCGACGGCGACGGATCTGAAGCTTGCCTGGTACGGGCTCGGGCGGATCTCGCACGGCACGATGGCGACGATGACGATGAATGTCGGCCGCGGCGGCGCGGTGCGTCGGGACGGCGTGATCACGACGGTTCCGGCGGCATACAAGACACGCGAGATCGATTTCGGCGAGGTCAAGAAGACCGGCGTCACAATCCCCTGGGGCGATGTTTCAACCGCTTATTATTCGACGGGAATTCCAAACATCGAGGTCTATTCCGTGATGCCCGACGAAAATCTGCGAATGCTGAAGCTGAGCCGGTACATCGGATGGCTGCTTGCGACGGGACCGGTTCAGAAGTATCTACAGGCACGGATCCCGCCGGGCGGGCCGGACGACAAGGAACGCGCCAAGGGCCGGACATTTCTGTGGGGACGCGCGTCGGACGACGCCGGCAACGCGGTCGAAGCTCGGCAGTTTGGACCCGAAGGTTATCAAACGACGGCGCTGACCGCGCTCCTTATCGCCGAGAAGATCCTCGGTGGCGAGTTCTGTCCGGGATTCCAGACGCCGGCGAAATGCTTCGGCGCCGACCTGATCCTCGAAATCGAAGGCACGCGACGCGAGGAGCTTTAGGCTGCCCGCGAAAAACGCGAAAAGACGCGAAAAAGAGCCGTCGCCGAAGGCGATGCATATTAAAGCCCAGGGTGAAGCGAAGCAAACCCTGGGTAAGTTTCAGCGTATTGGCCGTCGCTGAAGGCGACGCCGCGAATTGGTTGTCAAACGGTCGCTATCAGCTACAAAAAATCGCATTCGCGTACTTGGTCCCCAATCGCAGTCGACACGAAGAACCGGGTGTTGCCGCGGATTTTGATGCAACTGCGTTTTCCGTGTGAACCGTGGCCAACCTAAATCAGAAAGTTGGTCACTTCGCCGCCTGCTTGAATTTCGGCCGCGCGACCGCGTACATCTCCCACTGGATGCG
>JAKOSS010000589.1 GCA_029777145.1 Acidobacteriota bacterium
GACCCGCTGCTCTTTTTCGGCAAGGTCGGCGCGGCGTTTACGCGGCTCTCGACGACCGAACTCGCAAACGTCTCAAGCGGCGGCGGAATGGTGCCGACGTTCATCATCAGGGAAAGGAATTGAGCGCATTTGCGATTTGCGATTTGCAATTTGCGATCGTCGCCGACGGCCGACGAAGCTCGCATCGCATCGCCCGTAATTGCAATCGCAAATTGCAGATCGCAACTCGCAATTGGAATCGGGTCGCACACCCATTTTGACGTCGGCCCGATGAATAGAATGAAGACTCACAACGATCAGATCGAGGTCGTTGGCGCGGGTTATGGCGAACTTACCTCTTTCGCGGTTTTTCGCGTGAATTTGCGGTCAAAGAAAGGAGATCCCACCGCGAAGGAACGCGAATCGTCGCGAAAAGCGACCGCGGCGAGTGATTCGCAAACCCGAGAGCTGTTCGGATCAAAGGTTGGTGAATTCTCCGACAGGCTTCTGGAATCATGGAATCTTGGAATCTTGGAATAACCGACTATGTCACGACTATCTGAACTTACAGACGAATTCCGCCGGCTCGAGCACAAACTGCAACTCGGCGGCGGACCTGAAAAGATCGAGAAGATCCATTCCCAGGGAAAACTCACCGCGCGGGAACGGATCGCATTGCTTTTCGACGAGGATTCGTACGTTCAGGAGATCGGGCTTTTCGTCGCTTACGACCAGTACAAGGGACAGGCGCCGGCGGCGGCCGTCGTGACCTCGGTCGGGAAAATTCGCGGACGCGAGTGCGTCGTCGTCGCCAACGACGCGACGATCAAAGCGGGCGCGTGGTATCCGGAAACGATAAAAAAGATCCTCCGCGCGCAGGAGATCGCGATGCGCAACCGCGTTCCGATCATCTATCTTGTCGACTCGGCCGGCGTCAATCTCCCGTATCAGGGCGGAGTTTTTCCTGGCCAATACGGCGCAGCGCGGATCTTCTATTACAACTCGCTGATGCGGCGCTATCTGAAAGTCCCGCAGATCTCGGCCGTGATGGGCATGTGCGTCGCCGGCGGCGCTTATCTTCCGGCGCTTTCGGACGTCATTCTGATGGTCGAAGGGACGTCGTTCATGGGACTCGGCGGAGCGAACCTCGTCAAAGGCGCGACCGGACAGACGATCGACAACGAGACGCTCGGCGGCGCGATGACGCACAACGCCATCTCCGGCGTCGCGCACTTCCGGACAAAAACGGACGAAGAATGTCTCGTCAAGATCCGTCAGCTCGTTTCCGAACTTCCGGCGAAAGAGCCGACGCGCGTTTCGATCGCCGAATCAACACCTGCAAAGTCTGAACCGTCAGCACTTTACGAGATCCTGCCCGAAGATCATCGCGCGCCGTACGACATGCGCGCCTGTCTCGACACGATCCTCGACGGCGGTGACCTCGACGAATTCCAGGCCGATTACGCGAAGGAAATGATCTGCGGCACCGGCCGGATCGGCGGGATCCTCGTCGGCGTCATCGCGAACCATCGCGGAATGGTCCGCGGCGCGACCGGAAAACCGCCCAAGTTCGGCGGGATCGTTTACACGGAATCGGCCGAAAAGACCGCGTATTTTATCGAGAACTGCAACCGCCACGGCACGCCGCTGCTTTTCGTCCAGGACGTTTCCGGCTTCATGGTCGGAGCCGATGCCGAGCATTCGGGGATCATCCGCGCCGGAGCGCAGTTCGTCGAGGCGATGGCGACGGCGACGGTTCCGAAACTCGTGCTGACGATCAATCACGCGTCCGGCGCCGGCTACTATGCGATGGCCGGTCAGGGATTCGATCCGGACTTTATCTTTACGCTGCCGACCGGCCGGATGGGCGTCATGGAAGGCGATTCGGCGGTCCAGGCGATCTTCGGAACGCAACTCGAAAAACTGAAAAAGGCGGGTCACGAGCCGGACGAGGCGTTGCTCGCCGAAATGGACAAGGTTCGCCAGACGTACGATACTGAACTCGATGCGAAGCACGCCGCCGCGCGCGGGCTCGTCGACGCGATCGTTACCGCGGAGGATCTGCGCCCGTCGTTGATCCTCGCGCTTGAAACGTGTCTGAACACCTCGCAGCCGCACCTCGGAGCGTTCGTCTTGCCGCCATTGGTTTAGCCTCGAAAATTTCGTTGACTTCACATCTTTTCGGGCTATATTGGATTCGTCCGC
>JAKOSS010000590.1 GCA_029777145.1 Acidobacteriota bacterium
GTTCCGCCCGAAAACCGGCCGTCGGTGATCAGCCCGACGCTGTCGCCCAATCCCAACCCGATGATCGCCGAGGTCGGCGCGAGCATCTCACGCATTCCCGGACCGCCTTTCGGACCCTCGTAACGGATGACGACGACGTCGCCGGCCTCAATCTTGCGCGCGAGGATCGCGGCCATCGCTTCTTCTTCCGAGTCGTAAACCTTTGCCGTTCCGGTGATCGAGCGGCTCTTGATCCCGGTGATCTTTGCGACAGCGTTCTCTTCGGCGAGATTTCCGCCGAGGATCGCGAGATGCCCGTCCGGGTAAACAGGCGCGTCCCACCGGCGGACGACGTCCTGATCCGCCGGGACTTCGCCTGAAACGCCGGCGAGATTCTCGGCGACGGTCTTGCCGGTGATCGTCAGGCAATCGCCGTGAAGCAACCCATGTTCGAGGAGCATCTTCATGATCAGCGGGATCCCGCCCGATTTGTGGAGATCGGTCGCGACGTATTTGCCGGACGGCTTGAGATCGCACAACACGGGGACTTTCGCGCGGATCGTTTCGAAATCGGCGATCTTGAGATCGACCTTCATCGAATGGGCGATCGCGAGCAGATGGAGCACGGCGTTCGTCGATCCGCCGGTCGCCATGACGACGGCGATCGCGTTCTCGAAAGCCTTGCGCGTCATAATCTTCGACGGGATCAGTTCGTTCTCGATCGCGTTGGCGAGCGCCGTTGCCGATTCGCGCGCCGAAACGCGTTTTTCGTTGTCCTCGGCGGCCATCGTTGACGAGTACGGAAGGCTCATCCCAAGGGCTTCGATCGCCGATGACATCGTGTTCGCGGTGTACATTCCGCCGCACGATCCGGCGCCCGGGCAGGCTTTCTTCTCGACCTCACAGAGTTCGGTCTCGTCGATCTTGCCGGCGATGAACTCGCCGACCGCCTCGAACGCCGACACGACGGTCAGATCGCGGCCTGCGTGACGGCCTGCCTTTATCGTTCCTCCGTAAACAAAGATCGACGGAATATCGAGCCGCGCGATCGCGATCATCGCGCCGGGCATGTTCTTGTCGCAACCGCCGATCGCGAGCAGCCCGTCCATGCGCTGGCCCTGGCAGACGGTTTCGATCGAGTCGGCGATGACCTCTCGCGAAACGAGCGAATACTTCATTCCCTCGGTTCCCATCGAGATGCCGTCAGAGATCGTGATCGTCCCGAAGGTTTGCGGCATCAGTCCGGCCGCACGCGCCGCGGCGTCGGCGTCGGTCGCCAGCGTTCCTAGACTCAGATTGCAGGGTGTGATGTTGCTGTGGCCGTTCGCGATCCCGATGATCGGCTTCTTGAAATCGGCGTCGCCGAATCCGACGGCACGAAGCATTGCCCGGTTCGGCGCGCGCTCGACGCCCTCGGTGATAAGTTTGCTGCGTTTGTTGTTCATTGGCTTATTCAATCGTTGCGGCCACGGACCGGCATCGGTGCAATTAGCCGCGGATTACGCGGATCACGCGGATAGCAAAAGAGGTGATCAGCGAACTTCCGCGTCATCGGCGTAATCCGCGGCTAAATGCTTTAGTGCCCATCCGGTTCGGTGCCAGCTCGACCTTCGGTGATCAGTTTGCTGCGTCTGGTGTTCATTGGTTCTTTCAATCGCTGCGACCGCGGATCAA
>JAKOSS010000591.1 GCA_029777145.1 Acidobacteriota bacterium
AACATTCTGAGGGACGTCGGCGAAGACGCCGATCGCGGCCGGATCTACATCCCGCGCGAGGACCTCGATCGGTTCGGCGTTTCGGAAGTACAAATACTCCGCCGAAAATTCGATCCGAATTTCGTCGAACTGATGAAATTCGAGATCGCACGCGCAAGAGATTACTATCGCCTCGGAAACGAAGGGATCGGATACCTTGCAAGGGATTCGCGTTTCACCGTCGCGGCCGCGTCGACGATCTATTCAGGTATTCTCACACGGATCGAGAAACAGAATTACGACGTTTTTTCAAAGCGCGCCCGGACCACATTCGCTTGGAAAATCCTTCAACTCCCCAAGGCCGCCAAACTTGCCCGCCGGCCCGTCGGCTTTTTGGAACTCGACGCCGATTGAGTCTCTTGTCCAGACATTCGAAAAGAGAAATAATGCGCCGGCTTACTTCAAGTCGAAGTTTGCTGTTTTAAGAAGTAATAAGGAGTTTACGGCCCCCATGTCATTGCTGAACCTCGGAAAGTTTGCCCATTGTTTGGGCATGTACAAGGATTATTGCGACAAGACCCTCTGGACCAAGAACGAGATCTCAAAATTCTATTTCGCGAATTTCGTAAACCGGAGAATCAATACCAGGACTCAAAGCCCGGAGACGATCTTCGAGATCTGCCGCCGGATCGAAAAAAAGGACTTTTACCACAAGGACAGCGAATCTCGGATCTGCGGAATACAATTCCTGTCGTCCGCCGGGGAATCAAAGTTTACGGAAGAAATGCGTTCCGAGGACGCGGAATTGATCGCCGATCTCGTATTCAGAAACTGGTCCGAGTCTGATCTGGCGCGCAAGTCGATGACCTATAACGCGTTCTCAGGCTGGGCGGGAACGTTGTTGCCGAACCGTTTCATGCCGGTCACTTCGAATCATTTCAGGCATTCGATCGCGTTCCTTTTCGATCTCGAGCTCAAGATCTATGTCGAAGCGGATTTCGACTATTTCATCCACTCGCAAAAGCATTTTCTAATGACGAAGAAGCGCCTCCGCGAATTCAATCTGGACTCGCTGTATCTTCGCGAGATCAACGAATACCTGCGGATCGCGTACCCGAAATGCGTGCTGAAACGCAGCTACGACGAATACGACTGGAATTGGTTGACGCATGATTTTCACTTGTTCATCTACCGCGAGGTCCTCGGCCTCGATTCCGTCGGCGGCCAACGATCCTACCGCGGCGCCGCAAAAACGGCGGCGACCCGGATTGACGCCGCGTTCGACATCAGAAGCCTTTTGAGTATTTACGTTCCTTAGGAGGTCCCGAAAGGGTCGCCCCAACCTCGGCCGTCGATTCGTTCGGCGGCCTTTTTTTGTTCAAATCGGCGTGATAATCTTGCTCGGAGATCGCTCCGTGAAACATGACTTGTCGGCGGAGACTCGTGAAGAATCGCGGGCAGTGATCCTTTTGAGACTTGGAGTACAAATAATCATGATTCGTATCGTTTCGCTTCTTCTTGCATTCACGTTCCTGATCGCACCGCTTTCGGCGTTCGGGCAAAAGGGCAGCTTTGCCGAGATCAGGCAGTTGCAGTCGCCGCAGAATCCGCGGCTCGGATTCATCATTCACGGCGGAGCCGGTGTGATCAAGAAGGGAACGCTGACTCCCGAACAGGAGGCCGAATACGTGAAGAAGCTCGAAGAGGCTGTCACGGCCGGTTACAAAGCGCTGCAGGACGGGAAAAAGGCGGTCGAAGCGGTCGAGATCGCGATCCGCATTCTTGAAGATTCGCCGCTGTTCAATGCCGGCAAGGGCGCGGTCTTTACTGCCGACGGCAAGAATGAACTTGATGCGTCGATCATGGAAGGCAAGACTCTGAACGCCGGCGCGGTCGCCGGACTTCACCACGTCAAGAACCCGATCTCGCTCGCGCGCGCCGTCATGGAACGATCGCCGCACGTGATGATGATCGGCGACGGCGCCGAGGTTTTCGCCAAGGAAATGGGAATCGAGCTTGTCGCCGAGAAGTACTTTTGGACGCAACAGCGTTGGGATGCGCTGCAGCAGGTCCTCAAAGAAGAAAAGGAAAAGGAAAAAGTAAAAAGCGAAAAGGGAAAGAGCATTTCCGGCGGATTGAATGCACCGCGTTCGAAGGAAGACATTTACGCCGAAATGACGCCGTCGCAAATGCTTGCCGAGAACAAGTTCGGAACGGTCGGCGCGGTCGCGCTCGACAAGGACGGCAACATCGCCGCGGGCACGTCGACCGGCGGCATGACGAACAAGAAATACGGACGTGTCGGCGACG
>JAKOSS010000592.1 GCA_029777145.1 Acidobacteriota bacterium
CAGTCTCAGTGAGAGTGGGTGAGCGGGTGAGTGGGAGAAGGGGAGAGTGGGTGAGTGGGTGAACGGGAGAGGGGGAGATGGGAGAGAATGGCGGAATCTGCGAAGGATAACAATTTCGAGATTTTGGAGATCGATGATTCTGCGGAATCGCCGGTCAACGCGTTCCCCCAATCGCCCGTTCCCCGATTCTCGGTTTCCCCTTTTCCGCCGCTCCCCCCTTCGCCCGTTCTCCCGCTCCCCGATTCCCCATCCCCAGCTTTCGCACCTTCGCTTTGCGATCTCTGTGGCCTCAATGTCGGCCGAAATCCATTCGAGCAAAAGTTTGAGGACGGCCCGAAGCAGTTCTGCTGTCTCGGTTGCCTCAACGTTTACACGATCCTCCTCGAAAGCGGCGTGGTTGCCGCTGGGACCGACCTTCGCGAAAGCGAGGTCTTCAAGAAAAGCCTCGCGATGGGGCTGATCTCGAATCGCGAGGAAAAGGAGCAGGAACCCGCGATCCCGGCCGACGCGCCGACAAAAGAGGCGCTGCTCCATGTTTCGGGAATGTGGTGTTCGGCCTGCTCGTGGCTCATCGAACACAGTCTCCGGCGCGAACGCGGCATCGTCTCGGCCGACGCCTATTTCGCCTCCGATCTCGTCAAGGTCAAATACTGCCCGCAATACGTTCCGCCGGAGCGCATCCGGAACCGGATCAAACAACTCGGCTACACCGCCAGCGAATTCGACCCCGACGACGAGCGCGCGAACGAGGAAAAACGAGACCTGACGCTCCGCATCGGAGTCGCCGGATTCCTTTGGCTGAACATCATGACGCTCAGCGTCCCGCTTTACGTCGGGTACTTTCAGGAGATCTCGCCGAGCGTCCGCGCGCTCTTCCCTTTCATCCTGATGATCCTCGCCGCGCCGGTTATCTTCTATTCGGCCCGACCGATCCTTCATCTCGCCTGGACCGGATTGCTGAACCGGACGATCCGTATGGAAACGCTGCTCGCGACCGGGATCCTCGCGGCGTACTTCTACAGTTCGCTGCAGGCGTTCCGCGGCGAAATGCACGTCTATTTCGATACGGCCGCGGCGATCGTCACCCTCGTCCTGCTCGGAAAGATGATGGAGAAGGGCGCGAAGGAAAAGACGACGCGGGCGATCTCGATGCTTTACCGGCTGATGCCGAAAAAGGTACGGCTGTTCATCGACGGCCAGGAACGCTTTGTTTCGATCGACGCGCTGAACGAGCGCGACACGTTCGTCGTCAAGGCAGGCGAACGCATTCCGGCGGACGGCGTCGTCGTCGAGGGCGATTCCTACGCCGATGAATCGTTGCTCACCGGCGAAGCGAACCCGATCGAAAAGACACCCGGCAAATCCGTCGTCTCCGGAAGCCTGAACGTCGAAAACGTACTGAAGATCCAAGCCACGAAGGTCGGCGCGGATTCGACACTGGCGCAGATCATCAAGCTTGTCGAGCAAGCCGTCAGCAGCCGTTCCGGACTCGAACGCACGGTCGACCAGGTCTCGCGGATCTTTGTCCCGAGCGTTATCGTCGCCTCGCTGATCACGTTCGCCGTCTGCATCGGATTCGGACTCACAACCGGCGACGAAGCGCTGATGCGGGCGATCACGATCCTCGTCATCGCCTGCCCGTGCGCCCTTGGTCTCGCTACGCCGCTCGCCATCACCGCGGCGGTCGGGACGGCGTCGCGAATGGGAGTCCTGGTCAGCGACAGCGGCGTGCTTGAGAAGATCCGTTCGATCGATACCGTGATTTTCGACAAGACCGGCACGGTCACCGACGGCCGTTTCGAGCTGATCGAATACGCGGTCGCCGAGGATGAAGTCATAGCCGCGGCCGCCGGCGCGGACGGTTCTTCCGGTATTTCACCACGATTCGAATCGGACATGTTGCCGATGATCGCCGCGCTCGAGAAGTACTCCGAACACCCGCTCGGCAAGGCAGTCGTACGGTTCGCGTCGGAACGCGCGGCGAAGATCGGCGATGCGTCCGACGTCGTCGTTCTAAAAGGATCGGGGATCTCGGGAAAGGTCGGCGATTCGACGGTTTTCGTCGGAACGGAACGGGTCGCGTCTGAATTCGGAGCTTCGGTTTCGGCCGCGATCCGCGAGCGGACGGACCGTTGGAAAGCCGCCGGACGAACGGTCGCGTATTTCGGCTTTGACGCAAAATTGACGGGCGCGCTCGCGTTCGGCGACGAGATCAAACCAGATGCCGCCGAGATCGTCTCCGAACTCAAACAACGCGGCATCAGATCGATCATCGTCTCCGGCGATTCGGCAGCGACCGTCGCGTTCGTCGCGCGTGAGATCGGTGCCGACGACTTCCGCGCCGAAGCGCTGCCCGAAGACAAGACCGCGGCGGTTGAAGCTCTGCAAAAAGAAGGCTTGAAGGTCGCGATGATCGGCGACGGAATCAACGACGCGCCGGCGCTGGCGCAGGCCGACCTCGGCATCGCGATGGGATCCGGAACCGAGATCGCGATGAAAGCCGCCGACATCGTGCTGATGGGAGACTCGCTCCGAAAGATGCTCGACATCTTCGATCTTTCAGCGAAGACCCGCCGCGTCGTCCGCCAGAACCTCTTCTGGGCGTTCTTTTACAACACGCTCGGCATGAGCCTCGCGATCACGGGAATTCTCAACCCCATCGCCGCCGCCGGCGCGATGTTCCTCTCGAGCCTGTCGGTCATCGGAAATTCAATGCGATTGGGCAAGCGCAAGTCAGTACCGCCTGCGTGAGCGGGCGGCGCGAAGCAAGTCAGTACCGCCTGCGTGAGCGGGCGGCGCAAACCGAGTCAGTACCGCCTGCGTGAGAGGCTGTGTCAAAACTCGTTCAGATTTTAGCATCTCGGGTTAGAATATTCCTTGTATGGGATACATCAGGGGAGTGGC
>JAKOSS010000593.1 GCA_029777145.1 Acidobacteriota bacterium
AATTCCGCTCTTGAACGGCGTCTTCACCGCCATCATTCCGCATCCGATATCGACCCCGACCGTCGCCGGGATGACCGCGTCGCGCGTCGCGACGACCGAACCGACCATCGATCCGATTCCGAGATGCGCGTCGGGCATCAGTGCCACGTGCTTGAAAAGGCACGGAAGACGTGAGACGTTGCGGAGCATGTTCTCTTCCTCGAGCGACAGGCCGTGGCTTACCCACGAGAGGATGTCGGCCTTCGCGCCCGAGACGTTGAGTTTGTTGAAAGTCATAACCAATCCTTTGATTTTGTCTGTGGCCCTTCCGTTCGCCTGAAGCCTCGATTCCGACGCAAAAAGGGAACGGCAGCCTGTTTCCCATGCTGGAGAACTCAAGCTGCCGCTCCCGATCGCGCCTATCGAACGCTTTCTCTATTTTCCGGGAGCGGGCAACGCAAGCCGCTCCCGCAATTTCAATCCAATTTATCGAGTCCGCTGTTCGCGGATAATGTGCATCTGAACGCACGATCTGACGATTCGGCGCGTTTCGGCACAAAGCCGCCTGCGCTCCGTTTGTCGTTGATGTGATATCGGTTCATCAGCATTCTTTACCTCGATCCTCGTTTCGCCACATTGAAGCGAACGAAGTTTTTAGCATGGTCGGATTTCGGCTGTCAAGAAATTTTTTCGGCTCGAAATGTTGAACGTTAGAAGTGCCGGAATGATTCGGGATTCAGCGGGAACGATCTGTTTCCGTCGGTAAGTTCCATTATTTCTTTATTTGCGGTGATGGTGCCGATGACCGAAACCTCGTCTTTGAAACGCGCGACGGGGAAGTCAGGCGAAACCGAAAAAAGAAGTTCGAAGTCTTCGCCTCCGTCGAGAACGCACTTCAGGCGATCGTTCTTTTCCGAGAAAACGCGATCGACGACCGGATCGACCGGGATCGATCCGAGTTCGATCGACGCGCCGACGCGGCTCATATCGCAAATATGTTTGAGATCGCCCGAAAGGCCGTCGCTGAGATCGATCATCGCGGTGACGAGTCCGGTTTCGAACAGCCGCCGTCCGAGTTCGACACGGGGTTCGGGCGTTAGCAGCCGCGCCGCGAATTCAGCGCTCTCCCCGCGTTCGAGTGCGGCGAGACCGGCAGACGCTCCACCGAGCGAACCGCTGACGCAGATGAGATCGCCGGCGCGCGCTCCGGATCGCAGGATCGCGCGTCCGCGCCCGACCTCGCCGCCGACAAACGAATCGACGACGAACTTGTCAGGCGATCGCGAAATATCGCCGCCGGCGACTTCGACACCGAAGCGTTCCGCAACGGCGCAGTAGCCGTCGTAGAAACGCTTCGGGAAGTCGCTGTTCCAAAGCGATTCCGGGACGGCGATCGAAAGAAGCGACCATTTCGGAACGCCGCCCATCGCGGCGACGTCAGAAAGTGAAACCGCGAGCGCCTTGTGTCCGATCTGCTCGGGAGTTGCCCACCGGAGTCGAAAATCGACGTCCTCGACGAGCATGTCGACGGTGACAACGAGGTCGTTTTCCGGGTCTTTCGGGAGCACCGCGCAATCGTCGCCGATCAGCGAAAAGTTACGGTAGTTTCTTAAGTTTCGGAGAAAGCCGAATTCGGTCTGCATTCAAAGTTATTGACACAAAGTCTGTATATTCATACAATAACGGCGGCGAAATTTAGTAAGCACTTTAACATAGTCGAGGTTCGAATGGGACAGGCAGCCACCGCGATACCCGAGAAAATCTTTTTCAAAATTGGTGAAGTTTGCGACATCGTCGATGTCCAGGCGCACGTTCTGCGTTATTGGGAAACCGAGTTTCCGCAGCTTTCGCCGCAGAAGAACCGTTCGGGCCAAAGGAGCTACCGGCGGCGCGACGTCGAGATTGCGCTGCGTATCAAGGAACTTCTGTACATTGACGAATACACGATCGCCGGCGCGCGCAAGAAGCTTCAGCAGGAACTTCGCGAATCGAGCCGTTTGAAGATAGTTCCCAACGAACAGGTTCGCGAGCCCGTATTCGATCACTCATCGAATGGCCGTCACGAGACCGAAGAGATCGGCGAGATAGGGGATTTCGATCCGGAACCGGCTGTCGTCCAGCCGAGTTTGCTGGTGAATGAAGGCGCTCCGCTCTCGCAGGACAGGCGGCAGGCGCTTTCCGATCTGGCATCGCAACTGCTCGAACTTCGTGAACTCCTCAAGCGCAAGCATCCCGAGGAATCAAGCTCATTTCTTCGCAAATACTAGGTTTGACAAAGACAATCCGGTTACTTAATCTTGAGTTTCGCCTGACGGGATGTAGCGCAGCCTGGTAGCGCGTTCGCTTGGGGTGCGAAAGGTCGTGAGTTCGAATCTCGCCATCCCGATACCCTTCAAAATAGGGCTTTCGAAGTTTCGAGGGCCCTTTTTTCATTCCAACTCAAATTTCTTGATCACAATATTGCGGACTTTGTTCACGCGGTAGCAGATCGCGATCCGGTCGGACTGAAAGACCGTTTCGATGGTGCCGGGCGGCAGCTCAATGCGCCTGATCCCTTTTGCGTCGACCGCAAACAAGTTGGATGCGAACCGTGACTTTGTTTCGAGCGGTTCGACGGCAAAGATCGTCCGCGCGGCGGTTGCCGAAACGACGGACAGCGACGGAGCGCCGGAGGCCTCGGTGACCGGTGTTTTCCAGATCTCCTTCGACGATTCGTCGTCGTACCGGTAAAGTCTCGCAGCCGAATCAAAAGTGACAGCGAAATAGATCTCCGTACCGAACTGGAAACCACCAAGCAAATGCGGAAACGGCGGCGGCCCGGTCGGAATTTTCAGAATGACGTCAAAACGTTTGTTCGCGAGATCGGCAATCTGAACATCGTCGGGATATTGTGAGTACTCGTGTTTGAAGACGATCCGATCGGGACCGGCCAGAAACGCACCGTTTCCGCGCTGCAGCGCCGCTCCGATGACATCGGCCGGCAATTTCGGTTCGATCGCCGACATCCTCGCGACACTGCTCTTGAGCGCCGGATCAACGAGCGAATCGATTTCTGCGAGTCCGGAGTATTCGGTTTTGACGATCCGTCCGGTCCTCACGTCGAAGGTCACGCCCGTAGAATCGACGTCGCCGTCGACGATCCACGCGGTAAGTCGGTTCTTCGTGGTCCAGTCAAGGGAAACAACGAATGCCGCATACGTTGCGTATTTGCGGGACCGCTCGGCGGTCAGGAGAACGCGCGGTTTACCGTTTGGAAGCGAGCGGACGACGACCTCGCAGAGTTCCATTTTGTTCCGAACCACGACGCGGGAATACGCGATCATTGAGCCGTCCGGCGAGAAGGCCGGATGGACGACGTCGCCGTCGCGGATCTCGGTGACCGTCGTTCCCGATAGTTTTAAGACCGGGAGCGACTGTGCTGATGCCGTGGCCGACGCGATCGCCGCTAACATCACAACGGCGACGGTCTGAAGGTTACGCTTCAACCGTTTCATCTTCTGCCTCTTCCTTGGCCTGGTTCTCTTCGGGCTCTGTGCCGTACATTTTCTGCAGAATCCGCACGATCAGAAACTGATCGAAAAACACCACGACCGCCGCGCCGACGATCAAGAACACGCCGAGAAACACCGAAAAATTGTAAGTCGCCGCATTCGGATCGAACGATTGGTGAAACGCGAATCCGGCGGGGCCCGTCCAGAAATAACGGATGAGCGTGAAGACGGCGAAAAAGGCGAACGTCGTCCACATTGCCCATGCCGATCGCGTGGTCAGAAGAATGATGTTGGCGAGCAACAGCAAAAGTCCCGAAGCGATCCAAAGCGCGGCGCCGCCCAGCGCGTGATGGTACGCAAATCCATCATAGGCCGTCTGCGGATCGCCGATACTCGCCAGCCACGTTTGCCCGTAATAAATGAAGAACCCGCAAACCGCGGCGCTCAGCGCCAGAACCGCAAGGTAGATATTTCTCAACATATTGGCATTCTTGCACAGGTTGGCGAATGGGCAAAGAAATGCCCCGGCCGGAGATCCGATCGGGGCACTGAGTTGACCTGATGTCGGTACTACTTCGGTTTGACCGTCAGGTAGCTGACCTGATTGCGTCGGGCGACGAGCAACAGGACCGACCGGTCGCCGGCCTTTTCAAGCGCCTTCTGCATCTGATCGAGCGTTTCGACGGGCTGGCGGTTCACTTCCATGATGACGTCTCCGCGCATGATGCCTTCGTCGGCCGCGGCGCCGTTGGGATCGACCGCCACGACGACGAGTCCCTTGACCTCGGACGGCACGCCCAACTGTTGAGCGTCGTCGGGAGTCAGCGGTTTAAGATCGAGTCCGAGCTTTCCGCCCGACTTCGAATCACCGTCGCTGTTCTTGTCCTGTTTGTCATCGGTCTGGCCCGGGATCTGGAATTCGTCGAGCTTGGCAGTGACTTCCTGCTCCTTGCCTTCACGGATGAGCGTCACCTTGACTTCGGTTCCGGGCGGAGTGCCGGCGACCTTGTTGCGCAAGGAATTCCCGTCCTCGAGTTTCTCGCCGTTGATCGCCGTGATGACGTCGCCGCGTTTGATCCCGGCCTTGTCGGCCGCCGATCCCGGCGTGACGTTCGAGACCAGAACGCCCTTGGTACCTTTCAGATCGAGTCCTTCGGCGACGTCGTCGGTCAGATCCTGAATGCTGATCCCGAGCATGCCGCGATGGACCTTGCCTTCCTTGAGGATCTGCTCAAGGACGTTCTTCGCCATGTTCGACGGGATCGCGAAGCCGATTCCGATGTTTCCGCCCGAAGCGCCGCCGGCGAGGATCTGGGAATTGATCCCGATAAGTTCGCCGTTGACATTGACGAGGGCTCCGCCCGAATTGCCGCGGTTGATCGGAGCGTCGGTCTGCAGAAAGTCCTGGAACGATGAGCCGTCGCTCAACCCGGTGCGGCGGCCTTTGGCGGAAATGATCCCGGCAGTCACCGTCTGACCGATTCCGAGCGGGTTTCCGATCGCGAGGACGATGTCGCCGACGCGGACCTTGTCGGAATCACCGAGCGTCAGATACGGCAAATTTTCGGCCTCGATCTTCAGGACCGCGAGATCGCTCGGCGGATCCGAGCCGACCACTTTCGCGTCGTACGTTTTGTTGTCGACCATCTGTACGGTGATCTTTTCGGCACCGTCGATCACGTGATGATTCGTCAGGATCGTGCCGTCGGCATTGATCACGACGCCCGAACCGGCGCCGCGTTCCTTGCGCTGCTGCGGCTGCTGCTGGCGCGGGATCATGTCGTGGAACATGTCACCGAACGGCGATTGGTCCGGAACTTCGGCCTTGCGTTCGGTCGCGATACGCACGACCGCCGGCGATGTCTTGTCGACGATGTCGGCGTACGACGTCCGGACGCCGTCCACGACGACGGGCGCCTGCGCGTTCTCCGGTTTCTGAGATGTCTGATCGTTCTGGCCGCTGAACAGCCCAGTCTTGCATGACGTCGCGAAAACGAGCGCGCATGCGGATACGAATAGCAAAATACGGCTAAGCTTCATTCTCTTAAATCTCCCATTCGGGGCTTGGCAATCTGAACAGTTGTTTTACGGACGTCGGGCCGATCGGGTTCGCAGTATTTCAACTTCCGCCCATCACTTTCGGCGTCTCGTCCCTGAATACGTACGACAAGGTCTTGTAAACGAGTTTCGCGCACAAGAAAGCAGGAGCGTCGGAATTCTCGGTCTTCGAAAATTCGACGAGGTCCATACCGACGATCCGCTTCTTTTCCGCGACTTTCCGGATCAGTTCGAGGGTTTCATACCAGCCGAGTCCGCCCGGTTCTGGCGTTCCGGTGGTCGGCACAAGACTCGGATCAAGTCCGTCGATGTCGATCGTCAGATAAACGTTGTCCGTCAAACTATTCACGGCATCGTCGATCCAGTCGGTCTTGCCCGCAACATCGCGCGCCCAGAAGATCTTCGTCGGAAGTCCCGAAGCGATCGCGCGCGCTTCGTCGCCTGACAGCGACCTGATCCCGACCTGCACGGACGGGATCCGCATGTCCTTGACGACGCGGGCCATGATCGATGCGTGCGAATGCGGCGTTCCGTCGTAGGAGTCGCGCAGATCGGCGTGGGCGTCGATCTGAAGGACGCTCAGATCGTGGTATTTCTCGGCGTGGGCGCGGATCACCGGCGCGCTGACCGAATGTTCGCCGCCGAGCATGCAGAGGAACTTGTCCGATTCGAGAAGCCGCCGGCTTTCCGCGTAGAGCGCGTCCATCATGGCTTCGGGCGTCGGACGCGGCGCGAACTCGGATACGGTGTGGATCCCGATGCGGTACGTCTCGGCATCGGTCTCTTCCTCGTAAAGCTCCATGTTTCGCGATGCATCGACGATCGCCATCGCGCCCTCGCCGGTGCCGGTGCCGTAGGAAACGGTTCCTTCGTACGAAACTGGAAAAACGACTACCCGGGAATTGTCGAACCCGGAGTAGTCGTCTTCCGCAATTCCGCCGAAATTCATCGGTAGATCTGCTGATTCACTCATAGCCA
>JAKOSS010000594.1 GCA_029777145.1 Acidobacteriota bacterium
ACGCTGTATTCGATCAAGCGGTTCATGGGTCGCCGCTACGAAGAAGTAACCGGCGAAATCAAACAGGTCCCGTTCAAGGTCGAAAAGGCCGGAAACGGCGATGTCCGTGTCGACGCCCAGGGCAAACATTACAGTCCGCCGGAAGTCTCGGCCATGATTCTCCTGAAGCTGACGAAGGCCGCCGAGGACTATCTCGGAAACAAGGTCGAAAAAGCGGTAATCACGGTTCCGGCGTATTTCAACGACGCCCAGCGGCAGGCGACGAAGGACGCCGGCAAGATCGCGGGCCTCGAAGTGATGCGTATCGTCAACGAACCGACGGCCGCCGCGCTCGCGTATGGATTGGATAAGAAGAAGGACGAGACGATCGCGGTCTTCGACTTCGGCGGAGGAACATTCGATATTTCCGTCCTCGAGGTCGGCGAAGGCGTTGTCGAGGTGAAATCGACGAACGGCGACACGCATCTCGGCGGAGACGACGTCGACGAAGTGCTCATCAAGTGGATCATCGACGAGTTCAAGAAGGACCAGGGAATCGATCTGACGGCGGACAAGATGGCGCTCCAGCGCCTGAAGGAAGCGGCCGAGAAGGCGAAGGTCGAGCTCTCGAGCGCGATGGAGACCGAGATCAACCTGCCGTTCATCACGGCCGATCAGTCGGGTCCGAAGCACCTCGTCCTGAAGTTGACGCGTGCGAAGTTTGAAGCCCTCACCGAGCCGATCCTCAAACGCCTGATGCCGCCTGTCGAACAGGCCATCAAGGACGCCGGATTGGAAAAAGGACAGATCGACGAGATCGTTCTGGTCGGCGGATCGACGCGAATCCCGAAAGTCCAGGAGATGGTCAAGGCTTACTTCGGCAAGGAGCCGAACAAGTCGGTGAACCCGGATGAAGTGGTCGCACTCGGCGCGGCCGTTCAGGCGGGCGTCCTCGGCGGCGAAAAGACCGACATCCTGCTGCTCGACGTGACTCCGCTGACACTCGGAATCGAGACACTCGGCGGCGTCCTGACGCAGATGATCCCGCGGAACACGACGATCCCGACGCGCAAGTCGGAGATCTTCTCGACCGCTTCGGACAATCAGACGTCGGTTGAGGTCCACGTCCTCCAGGGCGAGCGCCCGATGGCGTCCGACAACAAGACCTTGGGCAAGTTCCATCTCGTCGGCATTCCGCCGGCACCGCGCGGCGTGCCGCAGGTCGAGGTCACTTTCGATATCGACGCGAACGGCATCGTCAATGTTTCGGCGAAGGACGTCGGCACCGGACGTGAACAGAAGATCACGATCACGGCATCGAGCGGTCTGTCGAAGGAAGAGATCGACAAGATGATGAAGGACGCCGAATCGCACGCCGGCGAGGACACGAAGCGCAAGGAAGCGATCGAAGCCCGCAACCGGCTCGACGGACTCGTTTACTCGGTCGAGAAGTCGTTCAGCGAGAACAAGGACAAGCTCGACGCGGGCGCGGCCGGCGAGATCGAAGCGGCGATCGCCGAGGCGAAGACGGCACTTGGCGGCGACGACGCGGATGCGATGAACAATTCGTTCGAACGTCTTCAGACGGCGTCGCACAAATTGGCCGAAGTTCTCTACAGTCAGGCCGGCGCGGCCGGTTCCGGGGCGACCGAGGAGCAGGCTTCGTCGGCGACCGCCGGCGGCGGCGACTCGAACGCTGCACCGTCGGATGACAACGTCATCGACGCGGAATACGTCGATGTCGATGAAGAGAACAAATAACCCAAAAGTCGAAAGGCAAAAGGCGACGAAGTCCGCCTGACAACAACTCAGCCGTTTGCCTGTAACTCGTTGCAGGCAACCACTAGTGTCCAATTAAAATCTGTTGTGCATACGTTAAGTGCATAGTTTTAAGTCAGTTACGGATCTTTGCAAATTTTTCTATTTCAAAACGCGTGCGATTTCGTTACCGTCTGCGCATGGAGGACGGAAAGTTTGTTTTTTCGCAGGTCGTCTCTTATTTGTCTAAGTACGAGTTCGCAAAGTGTGTCGCGCGCTATGGC
>JAKOSS010000595.1 GCA_029777145.1 Acidobacteriota bacterium
CGGAACGACCTGGAGGAGTCCGAGGTCACGCTCTACGATTCAAACGGCCGGTCGCGCATCAGGATGTATGTCGGCCGGGACGGAACACCAAAGCTCGATTTTATGTCGGCAGACGGAAAAGTGATCTCAAGTCTTCCGGAGCAAAGGTAAACAAAAAATAGAAAGAGGAGAATTCGGGGACCTTCCCGAATAGTCTGCCTCTTCCCTTTCTTACCTTCTACATTTTACTTTTTACTTTTTACTTTTTGCTTTCGCTTTGGAGTTTCTTCGCGACCTTCTGCACCTCGTCGAGAACACGCAGGAGATTGCTGCTCCAGAGCTTGGCGATCTGTTGCTTGGTGTATCCGCGACGCACGAGTTCGATCGTCACGTTGAGCGTTTCGCCGGCGTTGTCCCAGCCCTCGACGCCGCCGCCGCCGTCGAAATCGGAGCTGATCCCGACATGATCGATCCCGATCTTCTTGACGAGATAATCGATGTGATCGACGAAATCCTTGACGTTCACGTCCGGCGCCTTGTCCTTCAGCCGCTCGTTGATGATCGGCCGGGTGCGGGTGCGGAAGTCCGTGATCTTCGCCATGTACGCCGCGCGCTCGTCTGCCGGCATCTTGACGACTGTCGCGCGGTCGAGGATCGTAAAGCCTTCCTTGTCGGCAAGTTCCTTCGATATTTCGGCGGTCAGTTTGGCCCGGACCTCGCTCTTTTCCTTGCTGACGTAACTGCGGAACGCCACGGCCTGCACGACGCCGCCGTTCTTTCTGATCGCCTCGAGCTGCTCGTCGTCGAGATTGCGGCTGTGATTGCACAACGCGCGGGCGCCCGAGTGCGACGCGATCACCGGCGCCTTCGAAAGCGCGATCGCCTGCAGGTTCGCCTCCTTCGACGGATGCGAAAGATCGATCATAATGCCCCACTTGTTCATCTCGGCGATCGCCTTCTTGCCGAGATCGCTGAGGCCGTTATGGAGCCACTTACCGTCGGCCTCACCGGTGTTGGAATCGGCCAACTGGCTGTGGCCGTTGTGCGCGAGCGACATATAGCGCGCGCCGCGTTCGGCGAATTTCCGGATCAACGACAGATCGGTTCCGATCGGGTAAGCGTTCTCGACGCCGATCATCGCCACGAGTTTTCCCGACTTGACGATCCGCCGGACGTCGGCCGATGTCCGCGCGAGCTCGATCTTGTCGGGCGCGATCTTCTGCGTCAGACGGTCGATCGCGTCGAACTTGTCCCAGGCATTCTCAAGCGCCTTCTTGTAGCCTTCCTCGGTCAGTTCACCCTGCCCCGTGTAGACGATCATCCACGAAACGTCGAGCCCGCCGGCGCGCATTTTAGGCAGATTGACCTGCGTCGGCAGATCCTGCGTGTAATTCACCGCATCGGTAAAATTCCGCGTGTCGATGTCATTGTGCGTGTCGAGCGTGATCACCTCGCGCTGGATCTTTTTCGCTTTCGCGACGATCTCTTCTTCGGTCATCGACTTCTGCGAAAATGCCGCAAGCGGCAGCACAATAGCGATCAAAACCAACAAGGAAACAAGTCTTTTCATAGTGCGACTAGGTTACGCCGAAGCCGTCGGATTCGCAATCGAGCGAAGCACACGGATCGGGTCGGTCTTTGAAGAAGGAATACGATCCTCGACTCCGCTTTAATCGCAGTCAGGTGTATATTTGAGTCATCAAGTAGAAAATGTATCGAGGAGAATACGATGCAAAAAATTTGTCCTTCATGCCGTGAAGTTAATCCCGCCGAAGCGGCTTTTTGCCGAAGTTGCGCAACTCCGCTCGGTGCCGTTGCACCGCAGGCGCCGCAGTGGGGCCAACAGCAGCAGGCGCCGCCTCAATGGGGCCAGCAGCAGCCGGGATTCGGGAACCAGCCGTTCGGCGGTCCGATGCAAGCCCCGATGTCCCAACCCATGCAGCAGTCGAACCGTCCGCTAATCGCGCTCATACTCGTGATCGCCGGCCTGCTGTGTTGCGGCTTTCTGACGTCTATTCCGGGCGCTATTCTGGGCTGGATGGAAATGAACGCGATCAAGGAAGGGCGGGCTCCGCAAAGCGGAATGACGATGTCGCAGATCGCTTTCTACGGAGGGATCGTCGTTTCGATTCTGAACCTGATCGGCACGGTGATCGCGGTTATCGTCATGCTGTCGGGCAACATGTAAACCGACCGCCCGGATCGCGCGGAGCAAGGTTGATTTATGAACTGCCGAAACGGGCACGAGCAACCCTCGGGCTCGAAGTTTTGTATTCACTGCGGTGTTCCGCTGAACACCGACGAAGCGCCGAAGGCCGGTGCCGGGCCAGAGGTGCGTCCCGAGATCGCTGAATCCGTGCCCGTCCGCCCGTCGCCTCCGAATCCGGCTCCTCTGACACCTGTTCAACCGACACCTGTTCAACCGACTCCGGTTCAGCCGATGACGGCTCCAACGTTCCCTCCGCCGATCCCCGTCGAGGTTTGCGGCGAGTGTGGAGGCGACGGGGCGCGGCTAGATCAGGCCCGCTTGATCTGCTCCTAATGCGGCTGGCTGCGGCCTCTGATTCCCGGCTATTACG
>JAKOSS010000596.1 GCA_029777145.1 Acidobacteriota bacterium
AGGCTGTCGATAAATCCGGATGTTACAAGCGGCTGATCTGCGAGCGTGATCGCGATCGATCCGAGTTCCGGGTCGAGTTCACGGACGGTCTCGAGTCCGGCGGCGATCGACGACCCGATCCCGGCGGGCCAGTCTTCATTGACGACGATGAGGATCGGGAGATCGTCGATCAGAGGTCGGATTTCGTCCGCTTGTGCGCCAAGGACGACGCACACCATATCGGCCGAGCTCTCGAGCGCGGTCTCAACCGCCCGGCGGACAAGCGTTCGGCCATCGAATTCAGCGATCTGTTTAGACGAACCGAAACGGCTCGATCCTCCGGCCGCGAGAACGAGGACGTATTTGGGATCTGGAATTACGGAGTGTGGATTCACTTATTTGTCGGAAGTTCTTTTCTCCCATGAAAAGCAATCGTCGATCCGGCGTTTCGCGTCGGTGACCGTCTCAAGGTGAAGGACAAAGGCGAAGAACTTGCGATTGACGTCCGAAGGCTGATCGACACGGATTCCTCTAACCGTTTTCTCCCTATCATCGAGCACAACATGGAGATCTACGGAGGTAAAGTGGGTCGCGTTCGGCCTTTCTTTTGGTTCGGAATCCATCGCAAAGAAATCGCCGGAATCGATTACCTTCGCCGTGGCTTGAAATCTCTCCGGCTCAACGTCCCATTCTTCTTTGCACGGCAAACCGGCCAGACGACCGGAGAACGTGACATGTCCCGTCGGTTCAAAACGGAGGTCGTACTCCATGTCTAAATTCCCGCCCGAATATGAATGGGCTTCGATCATTGATGGCGGATGGTAAACCTTCGCGGTGAACGGCGAGCAGGCGAACGTGAATGAAGCGACCGTAGCGAGAAAAGCCGTTTTCATATCAGTTTCTGTTCGTCAGAAATCCGCCGTCGCGTTTGCGCAATACGGTCAGGATCTCCGAAACGATCGCGAGCGCGATCTCTTCCGGTGATTCGGAACCGATGTCGAGACCGACCGGCGCATGAAGATTCGACGGCCACGACTCGCCGATCTCGGCGAGGAGTTTCTCAGTTCGTTTCCGCGGCCCAAGCTGTCCGATGTACGCGGCGTTTGTCTTGAGCAGGAACTTCTCGATCAACTTGTCCTTCTCGTAATTGTGGGTCATGACGACCGCGACCGCGTGTTCGTCGAAGCTGAGATTTCCGCCATATTCATCCGGTTGAAGAACGTGGATCGCGTCCGCCTCGGAAAATCTGTCGCGGGTTGCGAACGCCGCGCGGTGATCGACGACGGTGACGAGCCATCCGAGCGTCTTCGCGATCTCGTAAACCGGAATCGCGTCCGCACCGGCGCCAAAAACAAACAGAGAGGTCGGCGGTTCGATGATCTCGATGAACGCCTCGCCCTCGGAATGTGATCGCGCGCCGTGGTTCCCATCGTCCACGTATGTCCGCCGTCCGATCTCCTCACCGTCGATGACGACCTTGCTGACGAATCGCCGCCGTTCCGCCCGAGCGCGTGAAAGCCGACCGAAATAATCCGCATCGAGCGGTTCGAACAAGATCCGGATCACGCCGCGGCAGCCCATGTTGAGCGAGAACACCGAATCCTCATTCTTGGTAGTGTCGTAAA
>JAKOSS010000597.1 GCA_029777145.1 Acidobacteriota bacterium
ACGCTCTTTGCATAATCTACCGTGTTACCGGGCGGCGTGAAACAGGCCGCCGTGAGGCCGACGCGAGTTTTTCGGCCTTTGGTATGTCAACTTCCTTCACCTGGGCCTCGCCGAGGCGGCCCTGCCACCAGATCGCGATCGGGCTCGCAATGGCGATCGTCGAGTACGTACCGGTGATCGAACCGACGAACAGCGCCAGTGAAAATCCGCGCAGAACCTCGCCGCCAAACAATACGAGCGCGAGTACCGAGAGAAACACGAGACCATTGGTCACGATCGTTCGGGACATCGTCTGGTTGATCGAATCGTTCGTCAGATTGTAAAGCGATTCTCCGCGGTGGAGCGTCAAATTTTCACGGATCCGGTCGAAGATGACGATCGAGTCGTTAACTGAAAACCCGACCAGCGTCAGCAACGCCGCGAGCACGGTCAGACTGATTTCCCACTGGAACACCGAAAAGAACGCGAGCGTCACGAGCACGTCATGGAAGACGGCGATGACGGCGCCGGCGGCGTATGTCCAGTCATAACGGAACGCGATGAAGAACAGGATCCCCGCCAGTCCGAGCAACGTCGCGATCACCGCCTGATTGCGGAGCTGCGCGCCGGCGACCGGTCCGACCGAGTCCGTTCCGACGATCTTGTAGCCCGCCGACGGATCATCGGCAAGCGACGCCGATCCCTCGGCCTCTTTGCCGAGCGTATCGAGCGCACGCTTCACCATGCACCGGCCCGCCTCGTCGGCGTCCGGACAGTCGTCGCGGCGACCGATGTTCGGGACCTTGATCAGGACCTCATCAGTCTTGTCAGTCGAATCCTGAATGATCGACTCGCCGAGTCCGATGTCATTGAGCGCCCCGCGGACCGCTTCGACGTTGGGTTTCTCGCGAAACTTGGCAGTCACGACGGTTCCGCCGCGGAAATCGACGCCGAGGTTGAACGAATCGGTTCCGCCTTCCGAGAACTGCCGTCCGATCGCGGAGCCCAGACCGGCCAAGAGGACGACGATGGACACCGCAATAAAGATCTTGCGCTTGCCCATCCAGTCAACATTGATTGTCTTAAAAATCTCAAACATTGTGTCTACAAATACTTACTAGATGCTCAGGGTCTTTGCTTCCGGGTTTCTTTCAAGCAGCCACATGAAAATCGTGCGCGAAACGAAAACAGCCGAGAAGAGGTTGATCAACAGCCCCAAAACAAGGGTTACCGCGAAGCCGCGGATCGGCCCCGAACCGTAAAGATAAAGGATCGTCGAAGAAATGATCGTCGTAATGTGCGTGTCGATGATCGTGATGAACGCGCGGTCAAATCCCATCGAAACCGAATTCGCGATCGAATGTCCGGCGCGCAGTTCCTCACGCATGCGCTCGAAGATAAGCACGTTCGAGTCGACGGCCATACCGACGCCGAGAATCAAACCGGCGATACCCGGAAGCGTCAGCGTCGAATCCATGACGATCAGACCGGCCATCGTCAGCAGCATGTTGAGCACGAGCGCGACGACCGCGTTGACGCCCGCGCCGCGATAGTAAAACAACATGAAGATGATGACGAACAGCAATCCGCCGATCGATGCGCGAACGCCGGCATCGATCGAATCGGCGCCGAGGCTCGGTCCGACGGTCCGTTCTTCCTGATATTCGATCTCAGCCGGAAGTGCGCCCGAACGAAGCGTCAGCGCCAGATCCTCGGCCGAGGTCTTGCTGAACCGTCCCTGGATCTGTCCGCTGTCGAAGATCTGGCCCTGAATGACCGGAGCCGACTTGATCTCGCCGTTGAGAACGATCGCGAGGTACTTGCCGATATTCTTTCCGGTCCATTCACCGAACTTGGCGGCGCCCGCCGGTTTCAAATTGAACTGGATCTGGTAATCGCCGTCCGCACCGGTCTGCGAGTACGCGCGCGCGTCGCGGAGCTCGTTTCCTTCAACGATCGCCGGATATTCGACGATCATAAAGGTCTTCGCTTTCTGATCTTGCTGGGACGGAGCCGCGGCATCGTCGCGCTCGACGAGCGGCAGGATCTTGCGGTTCGGAGGAACGGTACCGCCGAGCGATTGCTTGGCCGCGTCCTCCGAAGGAAACGTTTGATACGAATCGGTCGCGACCTTCATCAACGAGAGATTCGATTCGGCGCCGATCAATTTCTTGATGCGCTCCGGATCGTCAACACCCGGCATCTGAAGAAGGATCTGGCCCGATGACTGCGCGCCATGGCGCTGCAGCGTCGGCTCCTTGACGCCGAACGCGTTGATGCGGCTTTCGATGATCTTCAGCGCCTGCTCCACGGCCTGTTCCTTGAATGTTTCCTGAACGCGTGTCGGCAAGCTCCACGTCACCGTCGACCCGCTCGTGCTCTGCGTCCATTGACTGAATTCAACCTTCTTCTTGACCTCTTCGACGACGGCGTCGGCCTGGCTCGGATCGGTCAGATTCAGGTTCACCTGGAAAGTGCCGTTCTCGGCAACGACCGTATCGCCACTGACAGGCAGTTTGGCGTCGGTCGCGGCCGTCAGTGCGGCTTGTGCATTATTTTCCGTGAGCTTCTTCAGATAATCATCGGTTTTGACGCGCATCACGAGATGCGAGCCGCCTTTGAGGTCGAGACCGAGATTGATGTTCTGGGCGAGGTTCGCCTTGATGCCGCTCCACGTGAAGTCCGCACCGGTCGGTGTCCGTCGCGGCCCGAAGACCAGATAAATACCGAGCAGGGTGATCGCGACAATGATGACGCTACGGACGATCAAACTTGTGTTCTTCATAAAACTTGCTGCCAACCGGCAAAAATCCGCGCTCCGATCCGGTCGCGGCCCGGCAGCTTACTTTGTTTCCTCTGCTTTTTTTCCGATGACGGCCTGTTTGCCGACCTCGAGAAATGACTTCTCCGCGCTTTGAATGATGAAGCTCGTCTCCTTCACTTCCTTGATCTTCCCGATGATCCCGCCGTTCGTCACGACCTCATCGTTGATCTTGAGCGTCGTGATCATCTCCTGAAGCTTCTGCTGCTGCTTTTGCTGCGGTCGAATGACCAGGAAATAAAAGATCCCGAAGATGATGACGATCAACGGCACCATCGTAAACAAGCCGCTGCCGCTCTCACCCTGAAAAAGCAAAATTGGTGTATTCATTGTCTTAACGGAAAAGAAAGACGCAATTATGACAAAGTAACTTCATTTAATCAAAGCAGTCGTATGCGGAAAGTCCCGTATTATTTGAAAAATCCGCGCCGCGCCGTCAATCGTTCTCCAATTGCGCCAAAAAGCCGGCGCGAAATGCTTCAAATCCGCCGGCAACGATGGCCGACCGGATGCGCTTCATCAGATTCAAATAGAAGGCGAGATTGTGATGCGAGATCAGAGTCGCGGCGAGCATTTCCCCCGATTGGTAGAGGTGCCGCAGATACGCCCGCGTGTATCGCCGGCAGACCGAACACGGGCACTCTTCGTCGAGCGGCCCCTGGTCGAGCGCATATCTCGCGTTCCGGATATTGAGCTTTCCCCGCGACGTGAACGCGCCACCGGTACGTCCGTTCCGTGTCGGCATGACGCAGTCGAACATATCGACGCCGCGGCGGACGCCTTCGATCAGGTCCTCGGGCGTCCCGACGCCCATCAGATAGCGCGGCGCGTCCTCGGGCATCCGCGGCGCGAGATATTCGAGCACCTCGTACATCACGCTCTTTTCTTCGCCGACGCTGAGCCCGCCGATCGCGTAGCCGTCGAATCCGATCTCCTGCGTCAGTTCGAGACTTTGACGGCGAAGTTCGAGGTGCCCCGCGCCCTGGATGATACCGAACAACGCCTGATGACCCGACAACGAATTTGGGATTTGGGATATTTGGGATTGCGAATTTGGGATTGCTTCCGATTCATCGCCAACTCCCAAATCCAAATTCCCCAATCCCAAATGGACACGTCCGGTATCCGCATTCCCCGTTTGGAGTTCGTCGAATTTAACCTTCGACCGGCGCGCCCAGCGCGCGGTCATCTCAAGCGACTTCCGCGTCTGATCGAAACCCGCGTCGCCCGGAGGGCACTCGTCGAAGACCATCACGATCTCCGATCCGAGCGCCGCCTGGATCTCCATCGAGACCTCAGGCGACAGAAACCGCTTGCTTCCATCAATATGCGAGCGGAACTCGACGCCCTCTTCGTTCAACTTTCGGAGATCGGAAAGCGAAAAGACCTGAAATCCGCCGGAATCGGTAAGGAGCGCGCGGTTCCACGTCGAGAACTTGTGAAGTCCGCCCAACAATCGGATCGCCTCGTGGCCGGGCCTGAGAAACAGATGATAAGTATTGCCGAGAATGATCCGCG
The DNA here is from genome assembly GCA_029777145.1 of Acidobacteriota bacterium. The sequence continues at coordinate 4,319 of JAKOSS010000597.1, forward strand.
CGTCGAGTTCGTCCTCGAGCCATTCGAATCTAACGCCTTTGACCGTCCCTTGCGTTCCGACCGGCATGAAGACCGGCGTTTCGACGACCGACCGGCGTGTCTGCAATTTCCCGGCGCGCGCTTCCCCGTCGGTCGCTTCGACGCTCCATTCAATCGGCCGCATGTCAGTCGTTGGCGACCGCCGGTTCGTGACCGACGAGCGCCCAGATATTCGCGGAGCCGACCGCCACCTGCGACACGATCTTTCCGTCCTCGTTGACCATGATCGCCGACGGCGTCCCGGGCATACCGAGTTTTTCGGCCGTTTTGCCGCCTTCTTCGATAACGATCGGCGACTTGATCGCAAGCGGTTCGTGATCCGAAGTCGATCCCTGAGAAAATACAAGCAGCGACGGATCAGACTCGCGCCGCGAATTGTCCCAGGCGATCAACTCGGGCATCATCGCCTGGCAATGTCCGCAACCCATGCTCCAGTACATGACGAGCGTGTTCCGGCCCTTGAGGTCGGCATTCGAGACCTTGTTGTCCTGCAGATCGCTGAGATCGAACTCCGGCATCTCGGATCCGATCGAAAGCTCGCCGACGCCACTGACGTCGCCGATCGCGTAGACTTTCGCGACGTCTTCCTTTCTCAATTTCGCGATCAACTCGCGGATCGCCGCGTCGCCGACCGCCGGCGCCGACGCAATGACACCCTCGTAATTGATGAATATCCCGACCGGCGTCCATTCGGCACGGAACTTTGTTCCGACCTCCCGATCCTCCTGGAGAAGAATCTCCTTGAATGACTTGCCGCCGAACTTCTCGGCATTCTGTGCGGCGTCGCCGGTGCTGATGAAAACGACGTCGAGCGATTCACGGAATTCCTTTTGCCATTCTTCGATCTCCGGCAACAGCGACGCGCACGGCGTGCAGGTCGGGCTGACGAAAAAGAAAAGCATCGGCCGCCCGCGCGTTTCGAGATCCTTCGACGTGACCGTCCGCCCGGCCAGATCTTTGAGTTCGAACGCCGGCAATTTCGCGCCGATCGGCAGACCGTCCTGCGGTGCGTTGATGTTGTCGCGCGTGACCTCGCGCCCGCCCTCATGTGCCAGGACCTCGATCACCTCGAGCCGGCGCATGACCTGATCTTGCTGCTCGGTGATCTTCTTGAGATAAAAAACCGCAAGCGCCAGGAGCGCAACGAAGACGATCCCGAATATCAATTGAATAGCCATGTCGATTGTTAATTCCGTGAAACCCAGCCCTTGATTGTAATTACCCTGCGCGACGAGGGCGAACGCGAATCCCGCGAAAACTACGTTCCGGATCAGGCTTTTCCAACTCACCGGCTCGCTGTGGATCGCCCCGAAACAATGGCAGTCAGGCGCCTTTCCTTTGGCAAGCTGCCAGATCATGCCGCCGATGAAAACGGCAAGCATGACGAAACAGCCGATCGCGCCGAACCAGGCGGTGAAGACCGGGAGCAGAAGTATCGCGAACCCGATCTCGACGATCGGCAACGCATATGCGATTCCCTCAGAAAGGTCTTCGTTCACCCCGAATTCGCGGAACGCTCGCTTCGACCCTTCAAGATCGAGCAGTTTTCCGACGCCCGCGATGATGAACACCGACGCGAGGAAGATTCTGATCAGGAGCAGGACCTCATCCATAAAAGTTAAATTGTTCAATTTTCGGGGGAAAATTTCAATCGCAAGCTAAGGGGAGTTTCGGTCCGTTGAAAGTGCCTTTCACGCGAAATCCACCGATTTGTTCCGGCAATTTCCCCGATCAGTCCGACTTTCGCTCCTTGTGACGCTCCTTGATCCGGATCGGCGTCGCGAAAAAGCCGAATTCTTCGCGCAATCGATTTTCCACATACCGGATGTAGGAAAAGTGAAGTCCGGCTTTGCTGCCGCCGGATGTAAATAGGATAAACAGCGGCGGACGCGTGCCGCCTTGCGTCAAAAACTGGACTTTCAGGCGTGAAAATCCTCCCTTCACGGGCGCCGGAGCGGTTCCGCCTTTCGGCTGCGAGATCGACGCCTCGAAGAATCGATTGAGTTTCGACGTCGGGACGCGCAGACGCCGCGCTTCGTCCGCTTCCGCGACGAACGGCAGGATCTTCGTCACGCGCTGGCCGGTCAGCGCCGAGATCGTGACCATCGGCGCCCAATCGAGGAACTTCATGTTCCTTCGGAGCTCACGCTCGAATTCATAGATCGTGTTCGTTTCCTTTTCCTCGACGGCGTCCCATTTGTTGACGGCGATGATCACCGAGCAGCCCGAATCGACGGCGTAGCCGGCGATGTTCGCGTCGAGGTTCGTCACGCCCTCGACGGCATCGATGACGAGGATCGCAACGTCAGCGCGCTCGAGTGATTTTTTCGCCATGATGACCGAAAGTTTTTCGGCCATCTCGGTCGTCTTCCCTTTCCGGCGGATGCCCGCGGTGTCGATCAGCAGGAACTTCTTGCCGTCGACGGTCAAATGGGTATCGACCGCGTCGCGCGTCGTACCGGCGATCGGCGAGACGATGACCCGCTCTTCGCCGAGGATCTTGTTCAGGAGCGACGATTTTCCGACGTTCGGCCGACCGATGATCGCGAGTTTGATCTCGTCCGTTTCTTCCTCTTCGACCGGTTCTTCGAACTCGAGAACGTCGAGCACCGCATCGAGCAGATCGCCGACCGAACTGCCGTGCTCGGCGGAGACCGCCGTCAGCGCAAACCCGAATTGGTAGAACTCGGCCGCTTCCTCTTCGACCTTCCGCGACTCGGCTTTGTTGGCGGCGATGAAAACCGGTTTGCCGATATTGCGTAAATAGACTGAGATCTCCTCGTCGAGCGGCGTCACGCCGGCGCGCGCGTCGACGACCCAGATCACGGCCTGCGCCTCGGCGATCGCGTGTCCGGCCTGTTTGAAGATGTTCGCGGGGATGATCGCCTCGTCGTCCGGCACGATACCGCCGGTGTCGACAAGGCGGAAGACCTGCGACTTCCATTCGACCTCGCCGTAGATCCGGTCGCGCGTAATGCCCGGCTCGTCGCCGACGATGGATCTGCGCGATCCCGTGAGGCGATTGAAAAGGGTCGATTTCCCGACATTCGGGCGCCCGATGATGGCAACCAGAGGCAAGTTCATAGGTCGGAGTTGATTCTAGCAAATGCTGACGAATGTTGTTGAGTCGGCAGAGCGGAATGAATTTTGAGGATAAGCGGATATTTATGTTAGCTTTGAATGAATTCGAGGTGGCGATTGTTTAGAAAAAGTTTGGTTTACGCTCTTGTTTCGGCCGTCGTTCTGGCGGCTTCAGCTTTCATGGCCTCGGCGCAGGCGCCGGTCACGGTCTCGGCGAGCGTTTCGCCGTCGTCGGTCGCGCCCGGTGGCAAAGGTACGGTCAAGCTCACGGCCGGGATCGCCGCCCCTTGGTACATATATTCGGTGACGCAGGGCCCGGGCGGCCCGTATCCGACGAAGATCACGATCGAACCTGCCGTTTTTGCGATGGGCGGCGTGAGCGGTCCGAAGCCGAAGGTCAAATTCGACGAGAACTTCAAGATCAACACCGAGACCTATTCGGGTTCCGCCACATTCTCGATCCCATTCACGGTCGCGGCGGATGCGCCGGCCGGCGAACAGATGCTTACGGTAAACTTTCGATTTCAGGCCTGCAACAATGAGGTCTGCCTTCCGCCGCGAACTGTGAAAGCGACCGCCGCCGTGACGATCGGAGCGGGAAAGACCGAGCCGACTCCGTCGCCGACCGCAAGTCCGAGCGCGACTCCGACCGTTTCGCCGTCCGTTTCGCCGACGATCACGCCCACGAACACAAACACAAATCTTTCGCTCGCGAACACGAACGTCGCCGAAATGACGCCGACGCCGGAGGGAAATTCGAATGTCGCGTCCGTTTCTCAAGTTTCCGAACCGAACCGCATCGCATCAGGAAACGATCTCGAGAATGGCGGATTCTGGGGCTATATCTGGCTGGCGATGTCGTTCGGCGCACTCTCTTTGCTGACGCCGTGCGTCTTCCCGATGATCCCGATCACGGTTTCGTATTTCACGAAGAACGCGGCCGACAGCCACGCCGGATCGATCCGCGACGCACTGATCTACGCGGCCGGCATTATCCTGACGTTCACCGCGCTCGGCATTGCGCTCGCGCTTCTGTTCGGCGCGGCCGGCATAAATCAGTTCGCCGCGAACCCGTGGATCAACCTCGTGATCATGGGGATCTTCTTCGCGTTCGCCTTTAGTTTGCTCGGCGCGTACAACATCGGAATTCCTCCGAGCATCCTGAACCGGCTCGACAAACTGACGAGGGCGAAAGAAGGCAGCAAAACCCTCGGACTGCTCCTGATGGGCCTGACGTTCTCGCTGACGTCGTTCACCTGCACCGCGCCGCTTGTCGGCACGATCCTCGTCGCCGCCGCGAACGGCAAGCTGTTTTACCCGATCGTCGGTATGCTCGCGTTTTCGAGCGTCTTCGCCTTGCCGTTCTTTATTCTTGCGGTCGCGCCGCGGCTGCTTCATTCGCTGCCGAGTTCGGGCGGATGGATGAATGCGCTCAAGGTCGTCATGGGATTCCTCGAGATCGGCGCCGCGCTCAAGTTCCTCTCGAACGCGGATCTGGTTTGGGGCTGGGGAATTTTCACCCGCGAGGTCGTGATCGCCGGCTGGATCGGACTTTCGGTGATCATCTTCATGTACTTGCTCGGAATCTTCAAACTTTTCCACGATTACGGCGAAACGAAGATCGGGTTGATCCGGGTCCTGAACGCGATCTTCTTCATCACGCTCGCGTTCTATCTCCTGACCGGATTGTTCGGAGCGAAACTCGGCGAGATTGAATCGTTCCTGCCGCCGGCAAAGGAAAGCCTGACCGGATCATCGAGCGACCGAAGCGGCGAACTCGATTGGATCGTGAATGATTACAAAGCGGCGCTCGAAAAGGCCAAGGCCGAAAACAAGCCGGTGCTGATCGATTTCACCGGCTACACCTGCACGAACTGCCGCTGGATGGAAGTAAATATGTTCCCGAAACCGGCGGTCAAAGCGGAACTCGCGAACTTCGTCCGCGCGAGACTCTACACGGACGGCGAGGGCGAGCCGTACGAAACTTACCAGAAAATGCAGGAAGAACGATTCGGAACCGTCGCGCTGCCGCTATACGCGATCGTCTCGCCGGACGACAAGATCATCGCGCGGTTCGAAGGGCTGACGAGAAGCGAAGAAGAGTTCGCGAAGTTTCTCAAAACGCGGTAGTCGGAGTTTGGAGTTCCGCGTTTACGCGGCCGAGTCGTGAGTGGTAAGGCGATTGTCTCTGCGCGATCGCAAATCGAAAATCGCAAATCGCCTCACTGCTTACTGCTCACGGCTTACTGCTTACGGCTCATGGAATTGCCGCGTAAACGCGGAACTCCAAACTCCCACCACCGACCACCGACCACTGACCACTGACCACTGACCACCGACCACCGACCTACTTTTTCCCAAACTCATACATCACATAGACATTGAGCGCGCCGGGCGTGATCTCGTGCCTGATCCCGGTCGCTTTCATACTCAAACTTCCGCCGTTCTGGATCGGGACGGTGAATGAAACGCGATCCATCTGCAGGATATTGATCGG
>JAKOSS010000598.1 GCA_029777145.1 Acidobacteriota bacterium
CTCGATCGCCTGCCGGCAATACGATTCGGCCTCGTCGAGCCGGTCCTCGGTCATGAGGTAATGGCACAGGTTATGAGCGACGAGGACGTTGTTCTTGGTGCGGGCGAGCGTCGCTTTGTAGAGCGTTTCGTGGTTGCGCCAGAGCGCCGTCTGGTTGAACGCGAGCACCGTCATAACCCCGACGAAGATCGTCAGAACGGCGGGTACTGCGAGCGAAGGCAGGGAAAACCGTCGGACAAGATCGGCCAGTCCCCAAACGACCATCAGACAGAGCCCGAAATAAGGCACGTACGTGTAACGGTCGGCCATCGCCTGGGCGCCGACCTGGACCAATCCGATGACCGGCACCATCGTGCCGAGAAACCACAGCCAGCCGATCAGCAGGTATTTGCGCGAACGGTATTGCCAGATCGTGAGCGCGGTTACGGCGATCAGGACAAGGGCCGGAACAATTATGTCCGCGAACGCGATATTGTAGTCGTAGGTGTATGAAAGCGCGAGGTTTCTGGGTGCGAAGAACATCCCCAGATATTCCGCGTACGAATTTATCGCGTTCAGTATCCGCGTTCCGATCGGTAGAAGTTCGAGCGCCTCGAAAGCGCCGCCGCTGCGTTGAGCGAGCACGGTGACGTAACTCGAGGCAGCGCTCAGCGCGAACATCGGGATCTTTTCGATGATCAGCGGCTTTAAGTCGCGCACCGAGCCGAGGCGGCCAAGCGGCCACGCGTCGAGCAGCAGCAATACGAACGGTAGCGTGACGACCATCGGTTTCGACAGCAGTCCGAGAACAAATAGAAAGACGACGAGCCAATACTGCCGGGAGCGGGCGAAGGCGAACGTCTCGGTTTCTTCAGATTCGGCCTTCGTCCCCGATGCATATGCCGTATAGGCGATCATCGTCAGCAACCAGAACAGGGTCGAAAGAACGTCCTTGCGCTCGGACACCCACGCGACTGATTCGACGTGCGCCGGGTGGATCGCAAAGATCGCCGCGACGAACATCGACTTGACGTCGTCACCGGTCAGTTTTTTGAATGCAAAATACGCGAGGATCGTGTTGATCAGATGAATGACGATATTCGTCGCATGATGCGCGCCCGCATTGAGCCCGAAAAACTGAACGTCGAGCATGTGCGAGATCCAGGTCAGCGGATGCCAGTTGGCGGAATGGAACGCGGTAAAGGCCCATTTCAGGGATTCCCGGTTCGTGCCGCTGAGGACGGCCTGGTTCGAGTAAACATAGAGATTGTCATCGAAATTGATGAACGAGAAGCCGGTCGTTTGCCAGTAAACCGCAAGGACGAGAAGCGCCAGCCCTGACAGGACCAAATTGGTCTTGTTTTCCTGCAAGAAAGATGTAAGTGACATGATCTAAAACTGATACGGGCCTAGCTCAACTTTTCCGGTTCCGGCGGAACTTCCCGGTAATAGGTTGGCAAGAGCCGTTGGCCGCGTTCACGGAAAAGCCTCGAGCGGACGAGTTTCCAACGGTGCAGCCTGAATTTCAGCGACGTGACGACGACCCCGAGACCGTAGGTAACGGAACGTCGGAAGTTGATCGACGACGCCTCCTCGAAGTAGCGCGTCGGGCACGAGATCTCGCCGATCCGGTAACCGGCGTAAACCGCCTGCGCGATCATCTGATTGTCGAAGACGAAGTCGTCCGAATTCTCGCGCAACGGCAATTTCTCGATCACTTCGCGTCGGAATGCACGGAATCCTGTGTGATATTCGCTGAGCTTCTGGCCGATCAGAATATTCTGGAAAAGCGTCAGGAAGCGGTTCGCGATGTATTTGTAGCGCGGCATTCCGCCCTCGATCGCACCGTTTCCGAGGATCCGCGAACCCATCACGACGTCGTATTCGCCGTACGCGATCATGCCGGCCATGGGGACGATCAGGTTCGGCGAATACTGGTAATCCGGATGGACCATGATGACGATGTCGGCATCGTGCTGGAGCGCCTCTCGATAACACGTTTTCTGATTGCGACCGTAGCCGAAGTTCTGTTCGTGCCGGAAGACGGTCAGACCGAGCCGCGACGCGAGATCGACCGTTTCGTCGGAACTCGCGTCATCGACAAGCAGGATCTCGTCGACGATGTCGCGCGGGATCTCGCGGACCGTTTTTTCGAGAGTCAGCGCCGCGTTGTAGGCGGGCATGACGACGATGATCTTCTTTCCGTTGAGCATCAATTAGACTCGGGTCAGCGCTGATTGGATTTTCGCTTGGAACTTTGCCCGACTATTTCCCGATCTTCATCAGGCTTCCGTCACCGCTGATCCGTTTCGAGCTCGCGCGCGCGACCTCTTCGGCCTTCTTGAAGGCGCGGAGGAAATTCTCGCCGAGTACTTTCCGGATCTCCTGTTCGGTATAACCGCGGCGCAGCATTTCGTAAGTCACCAAGACGAGGTCTTCCATGCCGTTCATACCCGCCGGAAGAAGCGGGACACCGTCGAAATCCGAGCCGATTCCGATGACGTCGATGCCGGCGACCTTCTTCATGTGATCGATGTGATCAACGATCCGCGTGTAGCTCGGAACGGGGATCGGATTCGCCGCGAGCAGTTTGCGTTCCGCCTCATTGTAACCCGCGCGGTCGTTTTTGTACTGCTCGCGGAGCGCGTCGAGTTGCGGTTTCAGTCGCGCCGAGCGGTCGTTCTCGGCCTTGTTGTATCCGTCGTCGAGAAACGCCGGGTAGAAATTGATCATGATCACGCCGCCGTTCTTGGCGACGCGTTTGAGGACTTCGTCGGAAACATTCCGGGTGTGATCGGCGACGCCGCGCGCCGACGAATGCGACGCAATGATCGGCGCCGTCGTGATGTCGAGCACGTCGTTCATGACCTTCTCGGAGACGTGGGAAATATCGACGAGCATGCCGAGGCGGTTCATTTCCTTGACGACTTCTTTTCCGAACGGCGCGAGGCCGTTGTTTTTCGGCGTGTCATGGTGCGCGTCGGCCCAATCGTGCGTGACGTTGTGCGTCAGCGTCATGTAGCGGACGCCGAG
>JAKOSS010000056.1 GCA_029777145.1 Acidobacteriota bacterium
AAGGTCGAAGCCGCGAAGATCAAGGTGCTGACGCCGAAGGCGGTCAAGGTCAAGCCCGCGCCGCCGGTCGTTCCCGAAGTCGTCGAGCCGGTGGTCGAAGAGACTCCGGTGGAGCCGGTCGCGGAACCCGTGGCGGTTCAGGAAGAGCCGGAAGTTGTCGAAGTTCCGGCGCCGGAAGAGCCGCTGGCCGAGACCGAATCCGCGGCACCCGCCGTCGGCACTCAGGTGAAACAGCTCAAGCTCAAGAAGGACGCCGTCGACAAGGGCATCAAGATCACCGATCTTCAGATCTCGACCGGTCCGACGAAGACCGGGAAACTCAGCGATAAGGCGAAAGAAGAAGAAAGGATCGCGCGCGAACGCAGCAAACGGCGCGGTGAACTCCGCGGAACGCCCGGCGAAACGGCGACGCCGATCACCGTTTACACACCGACGCACGATCGTCACAAGAAATTCGGACGCTCGAGCGGGAAGAAGGGCGACAAGCGCTTTGGCGACAGAGGTGATGATCGTTTCGGCGGCGATCGCGAGTTCGGTTCACCGCGCCCGCGGTCGATCGAGGAACGGATCCTCGATCAGGTCGGAAAGGGCAGCGCACCGGAATCGGACAAACATGTGCGTTTGACCGAAGGCGCGACGGTCCGGGAATTCTCGGAAGCGCTCGGCGTGACACCGCGAGACGTTGTCCAACTGCTTGTAAAGAAAGGAATTTTCGCGACGCTCAACCAGCCGATCGCTGAAAAGCTCGCGATCGAGCTCGGCGAGAAGATGGGTTATCAGATCAGCTTCGTGCCGTTCGAAGAAATGGTCATCGAACAGGAGTTCGAGGAGATCATCGAAGGCGGCGGAGATGACGTTGAAGAATCGCGTGCGCCGGTCGTAACGGTCATGGGACACGTCGATCACGGTAAGACGTCGTTGCTCGACGCCATCCGGCACGCGAACGTCGCCGAGGGCGAGGCCGGCGGAATCACGCAGCATATCGGCGCGTACTCGGTCTTTGTCGCGAACCCCGATAATCCGGAAGAGAAGCGCCGCGTGGTGTTCCTCGACACGCCGGGTCACGAAGCATTCACGATGATGCGCGCGCGCGGTGCGAAGGCGACCGACGTCGTCATTCTCGTGGTCGCGGCCGACGACGGCGTCATGCCGCAGACGATCGAAGCGGTCGAACATTCGAAGGCGGCCGGCGTTCCGATCATCGTTGCGATCAACAAGATCGACAAGCCGGACGCAAATCCCGACAAGGTCAAACAGGGACTCGCCGGACTTGGTCTTCAACCGGTTGATTGGGGCGGCGACATCGAAATGGTTCCGGTTTCGGCGAAGAAGCGCGAAAATCTTGACACGCTTCTCGAAACGGTGCTTCTGCAGGCCGACATCATGGATCTCAAGGCGAGCCCGACCCGGCGCGCTTCCGGTGTCGTGCTCGAAGCCAAACTGGACAAGGGACGCGGATCGGTTGCGACCGTTCTCGTCCAGCAGGGAACGCTCCATGTCGGCGATCCGTTCATCGTCGGACAGTATTACGGAAAGGTACGCGCGATGTTCTCCGACCGTGGAGAGACGACCCAGGAAGCCTTGCCCGCGACTCCGGTCGAAGTGCTTGGACTGCAGGGCGTTCCGCAAGCCGGCGACAACCTTCAGGTAGTTTCGGACATTGAAAAGGCGCAGACGATCGCCCAGCAGCGGCAAATGCACGCGCGCCAGGCGGCGATGGTCAAGACGACCAAGCGCGGTATCGAATCTCTCGGTCAGGCAGACGTCAAGGAACTCCTTGTCATTCTCAAGGCCGACGTTCAGGGTTCGGTCGAAGTGCTCCGGGCGACGCTCGAGAAACTTTCGACCGAAAAGGTCAAGGTTCGCGTCATCCGCGCGGGCGTCGGGGCGATCGCCGAATCCGACGTTCTGCTCGCGTCCGCGACGCAGGCGGACAACACGCAGACCGCGGTTGTCATCATTGGTTTCAACGTCCGTCCGGAAGCGCGGGCGGCCGAAGTCGCGAAGCAGGAAGAAGTCGACATTCGTCTCCATTCGATCATTTACAAGGTAGAAGAAGAGATCCGGGCGGCGATGATCGGAATGCTCGATGCGATCGAAAGGGAAGTGATCCTCGGCAAAGCACTGGTCCAGGAAACGTTCAAGGTTTCGAAGGTCGGTACGATCGCGGGCTGCCGCGTCACCGACGGCATCATCCGGCGTCAGGCGAAGGCTCGGCTTATCCGCGACGGCGTCGTTATCTGGGAAGGCGATATTGCGTCGCTCAAGCGGTTCAAGGAGGATACGAACGAGGTCCGGCAGGGATTCGAGTGCGGTATCAGTCTCGTCAACTTCAACGATATCAAGGTTGACGACGAGATCGAGGCGTTCGTGATCGAGAAGGTCGCCGCCACGGAACTGTGATTCGACGGGAGTCAGTAGACAGGAGACGGTAGTTGGTAGACGGTAGGCAGTAGTTGGTTTGTAGACAGTAGGCAGTAGACAGTAGTTGGTAAATGTTCGTAACCGACCACTGACCACCGACCACCGACCACCGAACACTGACCACCGACCACCGACGACTGACCACTGACCAGCGACCACGGACCACTAGAAGATGAGACGTCCGGAGAGACTTGCTGAGGCATTGCGGGAAGAGATCACTGAGATCGTCGGTTTTGAACTCGACGATCCTCGTGTCTCCGCCGTCACCGTGACTGACGTACGCGTTTCGGAAAACCTCCGTGACGCCAAGGTTTACGTTGTGGTCGAGGGAAGTGAGCCCGAGATCAAAGAGGCAATGAAGGCGCTGCAACACGCGTCTTCGTTCGTGAAGCAGCAGGTTGCGCTGAACCTGAACCTTCACCATACGCCGCATCTTCACTTCGCGCGGGACACCGTCGAAGAGAACGCAGCGAAAGTCGACAGGCTTCTCGGAGAGGTCGGTCGCAAAACTGAATTCGACGAAGGAAGTTAACTGTCGGGGAATTTCGCGGACCGCAACTCGCGATCCGGAATCCCTAATCCCCCGGCTTTCAGAGATGTTAAGCCAAGTTGTTGAGTTAATTGAAAATAGGCACGTTTTTGGGATCACGACCCACGTTCGTCCGGACGGCGACGGTATCGGGTCGTCGCTCGGTCTTTGCTGGCTTTTGAGGTCCCTCGGAAAGGATGCCGAGGTCATTGTCAGCGATGGGATCCCGATGGCGTATCAGGCCCTCCCGGGCGCGGACGAGATCGTTTATCTGACCGAGGTGAACGGGAAGTACGACGCCGTCTTCGTCATCGAATGTTCCGACGTTACCCGGCCGAACATCCGCAATCTCGAAGATCAGTACGTCGTCAACATCGATCACCACGCCACCTGCGAACATTTCGGGACGATTAATTGGATCGACACCACCGCGTCTGCGGTCGGTGAGATGATCTACAATCTCTGCAAAGCGGTCGGCGGGCGCATCACCCGCGAGATCGCCGAATGTCTCTACCTGGCCCTCGTCACGGATACCGGCAGCTTTCACTTTTCAAACACCACCGACCGTACGCTCAAAGTTGCTTCGGAACTGGTCAAAGTCGGCGTCAAACCGGCGATGATCTCGGAGGCGGTCTATAACTCGTATCCTTGGTCACGCATCGAACTGATGAGCCAGGTACTCTCGACGGTCAAGCGCGACGCGACCGGCCGTATCGCCTATATGAGGCAAACAATGGAGATGCGGGAATCGTCGAAGATGGTCGACGGCGACAACAACGGTTTTGTGAACATCCCGCTCGCGGCCAAGGAAGTCCTCGCGTCGATCTATATGCGTGAGATCGGCGATCGGGAATATCGCGTCAGCTTGCGTTCAAAAGGCAGCATCAACGTCGCGCGTGTCGCCGAACGCTTTGGCGGCGGCGGACACAACAACGCCGCCGGTTGCCGGGTCGTCGGAGATTGGGACGCGGCGGAAGCTGAGTTGGTCGAGGCGATGGTTGCGGCCGTTGCCGACTCGATGCCCGGTTCGGAGGATCCGATCACGGGATTCGTCGGGACGGAACAGGTCAACGAGATCCGACCGCAGGCCGACTGAGATCAGCCGAGTTTCGACTTGACGGTTTCGCTGACCAGTTTGCCGTCCGCGTTCTTTCCCGAGAGTTTGGCGAGCGTCGCCTTCATCACCAAGCCCATTTCTTTCATCGATGACGCGCCGGTTTCGGCGATCGCCTGATCGACCGCCGCGGCGATCTCTTCGGCCGTTGCCGCCTGCGGCAGATATTCTTCGAGCACGACCAGTTCTTCCTTCTCTTTCTCGGCGAGTTCGGGCCGGCCGTTTGCCGTGAACTGCTCGATCGAGTCCTTCCGCTGTTTGACCAGCGTCGTGAGAATCTTCATCACATCCTCGTCGGTCAGCACCGTTCCGACGCCGCGCTTGTTCTCTTCGTTCATCAGCGCGGCCTTGGCCATTCTGAGGGTCGACAGGCGGTTCGCATCCTTCGCTTTCATGGCCGCCGTCATGTCGGCGACAAGTCTTTCTTTCAGGCTCATGGAGTACAGTTTAACGGAATCCGGCGGGCGGTTTCAAAAGCCGGCGGAGCCTCGCGGAATCGTCGCGGCATATGCTAATCTGTGTCTTCTTTTTCCTATGAAACTCGATTGGCGACTGGGTGTCATCGCGGGACTTTTCATGATCGTGTTCACGATGTACCCGCAGTTCAAGATGTGGTACTTGCGCGGTGACGACTGGCAGGGTCACTACGCGTACAATGACATCGACGAGGTCGCGTATGCGTCGTACGTCAAGGCGCTCATCGACGGGCGTCCGCGCAAGAACGATCCGTACACCGGACGCGACGATTCCCCCGAGTCTCCGCAACCTGAGTCGCTTTTCTCGATCCAGTTCGCCGCTCCGTACACCATCGCGATCCCGGCCCGTATTTTCGGAATCGGCGCGCCCTGGGCGATGACGATCGCCGGCGCGTTGGCGGGTTTTGCCGCGGCGCTCGCGTGTTTTTGGGTTCTCGGCCGACTGACCGGCGATTCCTGGCTTGCGATGGCCGGAACGCTGATCGTGCTTGCCGGCGGCGCATTGGCCGCGGGAGAAGGGGCGATCGGCGAACTGCTCGGGACTGGGTTCTCGTATCCGTATTTTCCGGCTTTCCGGCGATATATTCCGGCCTTGCCGTTCGCCGCGTTCTTTCTTACGTTGGGATTCGTCTGGATGATGGTCGGGACCGAGGACATTCGCCGCAGGATACTGTTTGGGGCGATCGCCGCCTTGTCTTTCGGTTACACGGTATTTTC
>JAKOSS010000599.1 GCA_029777145.1 Acidobacteriota bacterium
ACGCGCTGAATGAAATGCTGGCATCGAAGCTCGCCCCGATCCGCGTCGCCGGCATGTTCATCGCGGCGCTTGGAAGTTCGATCCTCGCTTACCAAACCTACGATCTGAACTTTGTCCGGTACGACAACGACGCCATGCCGTACGTTTACGCGCACACGAAACGCGGCTTCGTCGAGCTGATCGATCAGGTCAACCGTTATGCGGAGCGGAGCGGAAAGGGCACGGATGCGACGATCGAGATCGTGTCACCCGACTACTGGCCGATGCCGTGGTATTTCAACAATTACAGTCATGCGAATTTTCACGGGAAGATCGTGGACGTGAGTACGTCGGAAATGATTATTGCGAAGATGGTCGATCAGGAGCCGGACGTGATTGAGAAATATGCGCCGCGGTACAAGTTCGTCGGGTCGTATCCGCTGCGTCCCGGCGTCGATCTGATGCTGCTTGTGAGGAGCGATCTGGCGAATCCCGAGGCGCAGGATCTGTACTCGGTGTTCGGCGCCCCGGCGACTCCCGAACAGGAAGAGGATGAACCGCCGGCGATCAAGTAGCCGATCAGTCTTCGTTTGCTTCGTTTTGTTGCGGGTTGGATGAGTTGCGCGCGGCGCGGTCGTTGAGCGGAAAATCCGAACTCCGCTTCGGGCGCAGCGTCGTTCGCGTTGAATTCATCTGGCGCAGTTTGATCGGAGCGCTCCCGTACATGCCAAGTTTGTTGGCGATCTCGTCCGCGGAGGCCGTCAGCGCCTGCGGATGCATTTCGGCCGGCAATTGCTTCACCATTCCACTTTGTCCGTAAACGAAGACCTGAGTCTTCCCGTCGGCGGCACGACGCAGAATCAGCATCTTGATCCGCTCCGATGGAAGGAACTTCCGCGTTTCGGTGACATTTCCGTGGCCGTCTTTGAGCGTCGAGATCTCGGACTTGTCGCCCGCGATCCTGACTCCCTCGTCCGAGCTCGGCGTCGTCGTCGACACCGAGATCGTCTTGTCGGCGAAAGCCGAGTCGTCGAGTGCGATCTCGTTCGAGTCATTGACCTTGTAGCCGTCGTCGATCTTCACTTGGCTGCCGGAATCGGCCGATTCGACGGAAGTTGAACAACCGACGGCAAGCATCGATATTGCGAGGCACGTGAAGAATACAATCTTTGAATACATAGCTCCGGTTTTGAGTCGGGGAAAAGATCATGCAGATCGAATCCCCCGGGTACCTACTTTTCCGCCACCCCAAGCACGAAATTGCTTATCGCAAGCAATCCGTTGGCGGTACTGCTCGAATTGTATGTGATCGTCGAGTTGCCGCCGCCCGAGAGATCATAGAACGGTGAAAGAAACGTCTCCGCGGCAGTCGGACTCTGTCCGTCCGATATCTGGCACTTCAGATAAGGCGCCACAACGACATTGCCCTGCAACGTTCCGTTGCCGCCGCCCTTTCGAATCACTCCGTCCTTACCCGTGACGATGATCAGTCCGTTGAAGTTAAAGTTCCCGTGGAGGGTCAGTTGTCCCGTAACGACAAGAATTCCGCCGCCCGCACCGGTGAATGTCGCATCATGGTCAACGAACGTGATTCCCTGTCCGGTGGCATTGTTTCCAAAGTTCGGCGGATTCTGTCCGGGACCGTAGTAGCGCCCCGCACCGGCCGCAACGCCGTACAGCTGTTGGATCGCGGAATCGAGCTTCAGCGGTGATTGGAGCCATTCAGGAAGTTCCGGGCTGATATTTGCAGGTGTGCCGATCACGTCTCCGTTGAATGGATGCGGCGGCTGTCCGTTGACCGAGTCCTCGACGGTTGCGAGATTGAGATCGGTTGTCGTCCCGATCGGCGGAATG
Organism: Acidobacteriota bacterium; assembly: GCA_029777145.1. Next base: position 1,834 of record JAKOSS010000599.1, read on the forward strand.
AAATCGGTCGATACGACATCGTCGCCGGAGTATGTCGTCACATTTGATGACCCCGGATCGAAAAAAAACGATGTGGCAGGAACGGCCGTGCTGGTTGGCCCGATCAGGGCGAGAGTCGCCGGCGCCGTCAGACCGTTGAAGAAGTTCTTTTGGATTATCGCCTCGAGCTGCTTCATCGCTCCGCGCGGACCGTAACCGGTGGACTTGACCAGAAGCCTGGTCGGTTCGGCCGCCGAGATCGTCGCGCCGAGAACATTGTCACCGATATTCAACGGTGCTTCGAAACCGACCCGCTTTGGATTCAGCTCTGGATGATAAACAAAACCGCCGCCGTTGAAGTTGATCGTCATCACGCTGCCCATGAGCGTAAATGTCACCGAATCAATAATTATCTTAACGTTGCTGGAGGTCGAATTGATCGTTCCCGTTTCGATATAGCCGCGCATGATCCGATATGCGTGGTACGGAACTGTCATGTTCTCGATGATCTCAAATCGATTGAACGCCGGTATCGATGCCCCGGTACCGCTGACTGTCACGACAAATTTGCCGATGTTCGTCGCCGCGGCTCCCGATCCGACATTCAAACTGTTGACCACATTCGGATAATACTGGATCTTCACCGTGTTGGCGCCCGAACCGTACGTTCGGCGGTCCGTGTAGCCGGCGTCCGCGTCGAACATTCGCCCGGTCGTATAGAACGAGACGATGGATCCGGTGTTGTCCGGGTCGGCGATCGACAACGAGTATGCGTAACCGTTCAATGGATCATAGCCGGAACCGGGCGCGCCAACGGTCACACGCTGCCCGAATGCTGCCCCCGAAGGCGTGTAGTCGTAACTCATCCAGCGCGAGAGTCGTGCCGCCCCTGATGTGTCGCTCGAGAGATTCGAGGTGCTGAGATTCAGGGCCTTAATGAAATTGATCTTGTTCGCGGGATCGGTCGCCGGCTTTGAAGAATCGAGAAGCGGACTTGGAGCAACGTTGCCGCGAAGAACGTTAACTGCTGACTGAATGCCACTTTCCGCGGCATTGTACGCCTGCAGCTCCGCGACCGCGTCGGTTACATTCGCCGTGTTCATCGAAGCCTCGAGCAGCAATCCGGCGCTCGCTACAAGAAGCAGGAACGAAACGAGCAACGCCATAACAAGCGCGCCCCCTCTTTCGTCCATGCTCTCCGACATTTTCACGGTCTCTTTCTTATCCATAGGAACACCATCAATACTGATTCAACATGTAATTTGAGTTCCGAAGGGTGACCTCAGATGTAAACGTCACGGTCTGGTTTGCCGGCTGGCCTTCAACCGGATCGAGCGTGACCATGACATTGATCCTGACGCGGCCGGTGTTCGCGGTCGGCGTACTTGAGGTTGTCGGCGTCGAGTTCGCGTCGCTGTAGGAGTAGTATTCGAGCGTGACATTGCTAATCCGGTTAACCACGACTGAGGTCTGCGGAGTTCCCTGTGGATCATAACGAACAATGGACTTGGTGGCGTCGTCGAAGAAGTAAGTCACATCCTCTCCGGGACTGTTGGTCGACGAGTTGTCATTGAGAATATTCGTACGGAAGCGAATCCGATGCTCACCGGAATCCGCAAGGACAATCCCGTTGTTCGCGCGCCGCGTCTGTGAGTTGTCGTATATTCCGAAGCCCGAATTGGCGATCTCACGTGACATGACGTTGAGCGCAGCCTGGGCAGATGTCAGCGCGTCGGTCCGTCGGCTTTCCCGCGATCGGATCGAAAATGACCGGGCCATCAACGTGGAAACCACTCCCATCAGAACCAACATGATCGTCATCGAAATCATGAGTTCCATCAACGAAAATCCGGCGGATCGATTTCTTGAAGGCTGTTTCATTGTCTCAGTTACCCCTTGTGCGGCGAAGTACGACAGTCGTTGGAATAGCGGTCTGCCATCCGGGCGTCGGTGCGGCCAGCGACACGGTCACTGTAATTTCTTTTAGGCTGGTTCCGACGGACTCGTCCTGAACACCACTCAACTGCGGGTTGTTGTCGACCTTGATTTGGACCTTGAATACGCTTCCGTCTGCAGAAACGACGGTCTTGGCCGGCTTCGTTCCGCCGGTGAGCGCGGCGTCCGTCGCATAAGGAGTGAATTTCAGGCTTCGGATCTGCTCAACTTCCTGCTGAAGCACCGACAGAGCCTGAGCTCTCGAATTGTTCCCCGCGTTGTAGTTGATGGTATACACGAACGTTGCGAAAACGCCGAGCAACGCGACGGTCACGATCACAAACCCGATCACGACTTCAATCAGAGTAAATCCGCGCTCGCCGTTTTGAGCAGGGACGTTCGTGCCAGTCTCTTCCTTCCGAACTGAACCGGGTTCTTCAAATGTGTATTGTTCACTCATATCTGCCTCGGTCATTCAATTACTGGCATTTGCCGTTGGTCCGTACCCACATTGGTGACTGACACACACATCCTGTTTGAGAAGGCTTCTGACCGTAAGTGCAGTAAACGACATTCGGAGTGGGAGTCGG
>JAKOSS010000600.1 GCA_029777145.1 Acidobacteriota bacterium
ACGAATATCTGGGCATGAAATTGCCGCCCCCATTCCGACGCCGTGACGTCCCGGTATTCATAAGTCGTTTCGGTATCGTATTTAGGTCCGTAGCCGGGATGGAGTTTCTTTTCCAGCGACGCGCGAATCGCCGGATCCGCTCCGGCACCGATCAATAATTCCGCAAAACGGAGACTGCCGGCACCACCGCCATAATTCTTCCAGAAATTCGGTTGCGAGACGACGGCGCAAAACAAAGGGGTGTGTCCTCCGAAACCGTCATCGGTAACGTCCGCGCGTGCATTCACGTCAGCACCCTTGCGGATCAGCCATTCGGCGATCTCAAACTCGTCATAATCAACGCAAAGATGGAGCAGCGTCGTTCCTGCCAGCGTCGTCCCTTGAGTCGCAAGTACTTCGTCGTGACAACCGAACTCTGGCGGGTAGATCTCATCGTGGGTAAACCGGCGCGAAAGCATGTCGGGATCGGAAGCGAGGTGTTTCTCGAGAAGGTCGATCCGGCCTCGATGGAGCGCCATCACGGGCGTGTCCGGAAGCGTCAGGCCGTTTTCGGAATAGAGTTCGAGGATCCGGTGTTTCGATTGCGGGTTTCGTCCGTCCGTCTCGAGCACGACGTCGACCGGCGCAAGGCGTCGGCCTTGATCGTCGACGACACGGGCTCCGATCTCCAGCAGAAACTCGGTTCCGGCGACGTCGAGAGTGTACGCCGGGCCGCCGAGCGCGTCATCGGGCGGTTCGGGTGATCCCAAGTTGACGTACAGGAGCTTGGCGATCCCGATGTGCCCTTTGAGAACCGCGCGTCCCAACGCATATTCGACGTCTTCGGCGCCGGCCTCGAGCAGCGCCTCGACGACCTTCTCGGAACCTGCCGTCGCGGCGTAACTCAAAGGCGGCCCCCAGTTGTTCTTGCGGATCAGGACCGGTTGACGGATCAATGACTGCTCGATCCCGATCAACCTCCGGACGGTCGAAGCATCGTCCTTCCAGATCGCGTTGGCCAACAGACATGCAGATTCTATCCGCCGCCAATTCTGCGCCCCGTAGCGCGCCGCGATCGCTTGTCGCGCTTCGTCGGCGGTAGTCTTGTTGTTGTCGGCGGCCCGAAGCAACTCCGCCTCTTCTTCGAGATCGTTTAGTATGGGCAGAATCGGCAATCGGTCCTCGATCATATGAGCTTATTCTATGACGGGATTACGAGTCGGCGAAACGAACTGCATCCGGGCTCGCGAAAAAGCTTGACGCAAGGACGGGTTGGGTCTAGCCTGTTCCTGATTCCGGCAAACTCAGAAAGCCGGGCGCTTTCACCGGTCTTGAAATCTTGGGACGAGGCACGTGTGCTTCTGAACGGTGGCCAAAATGCTCAAACTACTTGCATTCCTTTTGACGGCGACTTGTTTCTTTTGCATCGCCGTCTGCAGGCTGTCAAACGACTCCGCTTCAAATTTGACGAATGACGATATCGAGGAAACGGTTTCGTTGTTCTTTCAGGCGTCCCTGGCGAATGATTCGTCGGCGCTCAAAAAAATCACGTCCAGTATTCCCGACGATTTCTACGTTAAGTGGAACGAGTGTGAACCGGTTCCACCGCCTGACCGTGTCGAATCGCCGGA
>JAKOSS010000057.1 GCA_029777145.1 Acidobacteriota bacterium
ATTTTGCCGGAAACGAGCTGCGCGAATCGTTTCTCGTTTCGCTCCACGGTTCGACAGACAAGAAACTCGCAAAAGGCTATCGGATCGTGTCGTTCCAAAAAGGCAGAAAACCCGTGGACTTCATCAACGGATTCCTGCAGGGCAGAACCGTCGTCGGACGTCCGTGCGACGTTCTGAAACTCGACGACCGCTCGTTTCTCTTTACCGACGACTTCAGCGGCGTCGTCTACCTTGTCAGGCTTCGCAAAAGTTGAGGAAGTTTGGGAAGTTGAGGAAGTTTGGGAAGTTGGGGAATTTGGGGAAGTTGGGGAAGTTGGGGAAGTTGGGGAAGTTGGGGAAGTTGGGGAAGTTGGGGAAGTCAGTGCCGCCTGCGTCAGCGGGCGGCCAAGTCAGTACCGCCTGCGTCAACGGGCGGCCAAGTCAGTACCGCCTGCGTCAGCGGGCGGCCAAGTCAGTACCGCCTGCGTCAGCGGGTGGACGTACTGGTAGGTGAGATTGGGGAACGAGCGAGGGGAGAGAACGGAAGGCTCAACTTCCCAAACTTCCTCAACTTTCCAAACTTTCCAAACTTTCCAAACTTTCCAAACTTCCCAAACTTCCCAAACTTCCCAAACTTTCCTAACATTTAAGCTGATGCTCAAGCGCTACATGCATGCCCGGGAACGGCATTTCGTGATGCTCAACGACAATCGCCTCGTGCGTCCGTTCGAGTGGGGCACCGAGATGATCTCAGACGAACCCATCGACGACCCGGCGGCGTTCTTCGCGGATTATTCGGATCGCGTGATCGCTGACAGCGAGTCATATTTTGCGCTCCCCGATTCGATCGATTTTGAAGATGCCGATCGCTCGTCGGCGGGCCACCAACGCATCAGTTGGCATTCGGGGGTCACGACTCCATTCGCCGAAAACAACGTCGTCCGCGCGCACTATTTTCCCCACGAAAAGCACCGAAAAAAAGCAGTCGTTGTCTTGCCTCACTGGAATGCAAAGGCCGGAACTTATTTCGATCTGTGCAAGGTTTTCCGCAAGGTCGGTGTATCGGCGCTGCGACTGACGATGCCGTATCACGAAGAGCGAATGCCGCCGCCGCTCGATCGTGCCGATTATCTTGTCGCGCCGAACGTCGGGATGACGCTGCAGTCTGTTCGGCAGGCCGTCCTTGATACACGCGCCGCCGTCCGCTGGCTTAAACTTCAAGGGTATGAGAAGGTCGGACTCGTTGGCACGAGCATCGGATCGTGCGTCGGGTTCCTGAGTTTCGTCCACGATCCGGACATTGAAGCCGCAGTCTTCAACCACGTTTCGAGCTATTTCGCCGACGTCGTCTGGAAAGGGCTCTCGACCTATCACGTCAAGGAAAGCATCCACAAGCAGGTGGAACTCGAAGACCTCCGCAAATACTGGCTGCCGATCTCACCGGCCGCATATATGAACAAACTCGCCGGCCAATCATGGCGGCCGCAAAGTTACATCTACACTCTTTACGACCTGAGCTTCCCGATCGAGCTTTCACGTCAAACCCTCGCGCTGCTTCGCGATAACGGTATCCGGCACGACCGTACCGCGCTCCCATGCGGACATTACACGCTCGGCGAGAAACCCTGGGTTTACCTCGACGGCTACAAGATCGTGAGCTTCCTGCGCCGGAATTTGAACTAAGAGCGTTTGATTCGTGTTGCTAAATATACTACTACGGCGTATAGTTATGTCGTGATCCTCTTTGCCTTCACCGAGACCTCGGTCTTTACCGAGGATCTTCACAGCATTGCAGATGATGAAACGCTGTTTGAGATTCAACGAGCGCTCTTGGGTAACCCTCGACTTGGGGATGTCATCAAAGGCTCAAGCGGTGCCCGAAAAGGGCGCGTATCGAATAGGAGAAGAAGCTCCGGAAAACGGGGCGGATTCAGGTTCGTTTATTTGTATCTTGAGCGAGCTGACCGGGTCTTCCTTCTCGGGATTTACGACAAACGCGAGACGATCGATCTGTCACCGGATCAAGCGCGACAGCTTGGTGAGATCGTTCGCAGAATAAAGAAAGCATATGGTGAAAGCGATGAACAGTAAGCAATTTGACCGTCTCTTGCAGTCGGCGAACGAGGCTGCGGAATTCGCGGAAGGAAAAAGGCACGATTTGCGAACGACGATACTGCCTGCAACGCCGGCGAACATGTCGAAAGATGAGATTGTATCGCTGCGAAAACGACTGAAGTGCTCGCAAGCGGTTTTCGCACGCGCCCTGAACGTCAGTCTTAGAACAATCCAAGCGTGGGAGCAGGGCCTGCGCGAACCGTCGGATGCAGCACTCAAACTACTGTCGATCGCGTCGAGACGGCCAGAAGTGTTGTTCGAATGAGAGGAACATTTGTCTTCATCGAAGTCCATCTCGTAGCGGAATGCTGCCGCGCCGGCATTAAAAGAACCCAAATCCCGCATCCTAAATCCGTATTCGACCTGTCTTTTGGTAAACTTCTTTCGAAAAATGAGTTCGGCGACCGAAAAGATACTCGACGACGCGCTTCCGCGAATCTGCGGACGGGCGACGAATGCGCGCGGTTTCGCGCCCGAGGATCTTCGCCCGCGCGTCTCGAAAGCAGTTGAGAAGTACTTGCAGCGTGACGGTGCGAACGCCGGCAGCGCCGAGGTCAAGACTTTTCTTGACGAACTGCGCGCGGATGATCTTTGCCTGGTGCTCGCATGCGAGCGCGGCGATTCCGATGCTTGGGAAGAACTTGTCGCGAATTTCGACTCGACCGTCAAATCCGCGGCGCGCAAGATCTCAAGCAATGCCGAAGATGCCGAAGATCTCGCAAGTTCAATTTGGGCAGAACTTTACGGACTCCGGGAAGGCAAGAGCAAACTCGCGTATTATTCGGGACGCGGCAGTCTCGGCGGATGGCTTCGCGCAGTCGTCGCGCAACTTGCCGTCGATCAGTACCGCAAGATCTCGCGATTCGTGCAGGTCGAAGAGGACCGCGAGTTCGACAGTCTCGCATCGGGCTCGTCCGAGATGTCAGGAAACGGTGACGATCCGGAGGAGAATCTGGCCGACAAAACGATGCAACGCGACGTGGCTGATGCCCTGAAGTCAGCCATCGAGACGCTCGAGGCGGAAGACCGGCTGATCATGAAGCTCTATTATTTCGACGATATGAAGCTCAAGGACATCGGCGCGACGTTCGGATTTCATGAAGCAACGGCGAGCCGGAAACTCGTTCGGATTCAGTCGCTGATACGCAAGTCGTCGGAAAAGACGCTTCGCGACAGGCACGGCTGGAGCGAATCCGAGGTCACGAAATACTTGTCGGAAACGGCGTCAAAACTCGGGATCAGCGTCGAGCACATGTTCGCGATCCTGATCGTCGTCGCGTTGGTGCAAGATTTCATTTGACCGTCCGTTCAATAATTGCGACTACCCCGAGAAAGTTTTGGAAGTTGGGGAAGTTTTGGAAGTTGAGGAAGTTTGGGAAGTTTTGGAAGTTGGGGAAGTTGAGATGTCAGTACCGCCTGCGTCAGTGGGCGGCGGAAGTTGAGATGTCAGTACCGCCTGCGTCAGCGGGCGGCGGGACTGAAGGATGAGTGATGAGGGATAACGGATGAAGAATGGGGGATAAGAAACGAGGGGGTGACAAGAGGCGTTGTTTTTGACCCTCTTACCCTTTTCCCTTTTACCCTTTTGACCTTTTCCCCTTTTACCCTTTGATTTGAGATGGCTGTTGAATTCGACAAAGAGATAGATGCATTGTTGCGAAAGGCGCGCGGGATCGACGCGGCGGCCAGCAGCGCGCATCTGGACGCCGACGAGATCGCGGCGTTCGTCGAGAATGTTTTGCCGGCGACAACTCGGCAGAGCTTCACGATGCACCTCGCCGATTGCTCTCGGTGTCGTCGGATTCTGTCGGCCGCAATGACCTTGAACGACGTCGAGGCCGACGTCGCGGTTGCGGCGCCGGTAGTCGAAACCCCCGAGGTCCCGTGGTATTCGAAACTCTTCAGATTCCCCGCCCTTTCATATGCCCTTGGCGGACTCGTTCTGGTGTTCGGCGGTCTGTTCCTTTTCGGTGTGCTCAGAACGTCCGATCGGCTCGGCGAAGTTTCACAGACCTTCAACAGTTCCCAATCGCCGGAGGTTTCGCGGGCTGCAAATACGGCGAATTCGAACGTCGGATTGCCGGCGGATCTCGCACCGGCGGCAAATACGAACTCGACCGCACCGTCAAACACGTCCGTCGCCAGATCTGAACAGCCGCTGCCAACGGTGCCGATGCCTTCGGCGACGCCTAATCCGCCCGACAACGGGATCGTGTCGCAGGAACCGGCGACCGCCGGCCAAACCGAAAATAGCTCCGCGCTTGAGGAACGCCGCCAACCTGAGATCAAGAAAGAGCAGGCACCGCTGGGCGCGGCCCAACAGCCGGTCGCCAAGCAGTCGAAGCCGGTCGAAACGGTTACCCCGACGACCGAAAAGGATGATCGTGACGCGGACACAAAGCTTTCCGATGAGGCCAGCGTCCCGCGCGACGACAAAGCAAAGAGCGCCTCGGTCGCGCGCAAACGAGGCGAATCCACCGAAACCCGAACCGTCGGCGGAAAGTCGTTCCGTAACATCGGCGGGATCTGGTTCGATGCCGCTTACAACAACACTCAAACGCAGATCCAGGTGAAACGCGGATCTGACGACTACAAAAAGCTCGATTCCGGACTGCGATCGATCGCCGACCAGCTCGGCGGAACCGTTGTGATCGTCTGGACCGGAAAAACGTATCGAATCTTCTGAACAGAATTCAGGATTCAAAATTCAAAATTCAAGATTCGTTCTCGAATTTTCAGAGACCGATCACTTCGTTCTTGATTCTTGAATTTTGAATCTTGAATTTTCTGAATCATCAATCATAATTTCCGCATGGACTTAACCGTTCTCGGTTCCGGCAGTTCGGTTCCGCACAAGGATCGTTCGAGCTCGGCATACTGGCTGGAAACACGATCCGGCTCGATTCTCATCGACTGCGCGCCGTCAGCAATCCATCGCATGGCACAGGAAGGTCTCGACTGGCCGAATCTCGACGCGATCTGGATCTCGCATTTTCATCTCGATCACATCGGCGGACTTTTTCCGTTTCTGTTCTCGACAAAATACGCGCCGCAAACGCAGGATCGGACCAAACCGCTGAAGATCTTCGGTCCGGTTGGCCTTGTCCGATTATGCGAGTCGGTCGATTCGGCGAACAATTACCGACTCGCCGCGCAACCGTTCCCGCTTGAGTTCGTTGAGGTTCATCCGCTCGAAGATTTCGAGTTTCTGCCCGACATTACCGGCGTCGGGCTCGATACGCCGCACACGCCGGAGAGCATGGCGATCAGGATCACGAACGGCGATCGTTCGATGGTTTACTCGTCGGACACGGGATTCACGAAGGCGTTTGCGACGTTCGCGAAGGATACGGATCTGCTGATCGTCGAGTGCTCATTCATCAAGAACAAACCGGTCGACTCGCACCTCGAGCTTGCGGAGGTCGAATATCTCGTCCGGCACGCGAAACCGAAACGGGCGATGCTGACCCATTTCTATCCGGAATGGGACGACGTGAATTTTGAAGAAATTGCGGGAATGGAACTGATCGAG